>JBOGXG010000195.1:0-5885 GCA_050694195.1 Actinomycetota bacterium
CGTCAACGTCTACGTCAACGACGAGGATGCCCGCTACCTAGATCAGCTCGAGACGAAGGTCGCCGACGGCGACACCGTGTCGTTGCTTCCGTCGGTGGCGGGAGGTTGATGAAGTACAAGTCGGTTCTGGATCTCGTCGGCAACACGCCGTTGGTCCAGGTTCCGACGCTGGCCCCAGATCCAACTGTTCGGCTGTGGGTCAAGCTGGAGGGCCAGAATCCAACCGGCTCGGTCAAGGATCGGATCGCTCTCGCGATGGTCGAGGCCGGTGAGGCCGCCGGGGAACTCACCAGAGACAAGATCATCCTCGAGCCCACTTCGGGTAATACCGGGATAGCCCTCGCGATGGTGGCCAAGATGCGTGGATACCGGTTCAACGCGGTGATGCCCGACAACGCCAGCGCCGAGCGCGTTTCACTCCTAAAGGCTTTCGGCGCAGACGTCACATTCTCGGAGGGGGAGAAGGGCACCAACGGTTCCGTCGCAGTCGCGCAGGAGATGGCCCGCGACGAGCGCTACTACATGCCGTTCCAATACGGCAACCAAGCGAACCTGGAGGCGCATTACAAGGGCACGGCCCAAGAGATCATCGATGACCTACCCGAGGTGAAGGCGTTCGTCGCGGGGCTCGGGACCGGCGGAACGCTGATGGGAAATGGAAGACGCTTGAAGGAGCACGATCCCGACATAAAGATCGTCGCCGCGGAGCCCGAGCTCGGCGAGCTGGTGTACGGCCTTCGATCCCTCGAGGACGGATACATCCCGCCGTTGTTCGATCCCGACAAGCTCGACGGCAAGATCAAGGTGCGTGCGCTCGAGTCGATCGTTTGGACCCGCGAGCTACTGCAGAGAGAGGGGATCTTCGCCGGCATCTCGGCCGGCGCCGTGATCTGGGTCGCGCAGCGAGTGGGGGAGCGTCTCGCGAAGTCGGGGGGCGGAGATGTCGTATGCCTCCTGGCCGACGGAGGTTGGAAATACCTCTCGACCGAGGCATGGACGCAGGACATCGACACCGCAGAGTCGCAGGTCGAGGAAACGCTTTGGTGGTAGGGGAACAGAGTTCCTCTCTTCCGATCGGGATGTTCGATTCCGGGGTTGGCGGTCTTACCGTTGCCCGCGCGGTCATGGATCTGCTCCCTCACGAGGAGCTCGTCTATCTCGGAGATACGGCCCGCTGTCCGTACGGCCCCCGACCGGTTGAGGAAGTGCGTCGCTTCGCGATCGAGATCATGGACCACCTCATAGAGCAGGACGTGAAGATGGTCGTGATCGCCTGTAACTCGGCGGCATCGGCGGCGCTGGATCTCGCCCGGGCTCGCTACGACGTCCCCGTCCTCAGCGTCATCGAACCGGGGGTCAAGGCGGCCGTTGCGGCCACGCGAAGCCGGCGCGTCGGTTTGATCGGAACCGTCGCGACGGTTTCGTCCGGCTCTTACGACGAAGCGGTCCGAGCCACTAGAGCGAACGTATCGCTCTTCTCTCAAGCATGTCCCCGGTTCGTGGAGTTCGTCGAGCGGGGGGACACCACCTCGGACGAGGTGCTGACGACCGCCGAGGGATACCTCGCCCCGTTGAAACGCGCGGGGGTGGATACCCTCATCCTCGGGTGCACCCACTACCCTCTACTATCCGGTGTCATCCAGTACGTGATGGGAGATGAGGTGGTCCTCGTGTCGAGCGCTGAGGCAACGGCCAACGAGGTGTTCGCGGTGCTCAAGGACAAGGCACTTCTCAATCGGTCGACGACCCCGGGCAAACACAGGTTCATCGCGTCGAGCGAGGGCGGGATGTTCAGCCAGCTCGGCGAGTTGTTGCTCGGGCACGCATTCACCGAGGTCGAGCACCGGCCGTGGGCAGAGGGAACGGCATGAGTTTCACCGTTACCGTCCTCGGCAGCGCGGCGATGTTCTCGACGAGCGAGCGGGCATGTGCCGGCTACCTCGTTCGATTCGGTGAGACGAATCTCTGGCTCGACGCCGGCGGCGGAACGTGGCGGAACCTCCTGAAGGAGATCGACTACCGCGACATCCACGGTGTCCTGCTTACGCACCGTCACCCCGACCACACCGTGGACGTCTTCCAAGCCTTCCATGCGCGGATGTACGGACAGGCGGAGGCGCTTCCGAAGATCCCTCTGTGGGCGCCCGCCGAGACGATCGAGCGTCTTACCGCGTACACGGAACACGTGGGGGAATCCTTCGACTTGAACGAGGTGGAGGCGGGCAGCGTCCTGCATTTCGGCGGTGCCGATCTCACCTTCTACGCGATGGCTCACCCTCCCGTAACGGTCGGCGTGCGGATCGAGTACGAGGGTGCGGTCTTCGCCTATTCCTCCGATACCGGCAAGGGCGCCGACTTCTCCCGCCTGGCCGATGACGCGGATCTATTCATCTGCGAAGCGACCTTCCAGGAAGGTGACGAGGACTGGGAGGGTCACCTCCACGCGTCCGATGCCGGCGCGGTGGCCGCGAAGTGCGGTGTGGAGCATCTCGTGTTGACCCATCTCCCCCCCGGGCGCGACCTCAGCCTGACCCTCGCGGAGGCTCACCGCGACGCCGACGGGGTCAAGGTCGAACTGGCCCGTGACGGCGACAGGTTCGAGGTCACCCGATGAGCCGGATCGACGGCAGGCAACCCGACGAGTTGAGACCCGTGAAACTCGAGACCGGCTTCATGCCGAACGCGGAAGGTTCCTGTCTCGCGCAGATGGGGGCTACGAAGGTCATCTGCACAGCGACGCTTGAAGACACGGTGCCTCGCTGGATGCAAGGCCGGGGGAAGGGATGGGTTACGGCGGAGTACTCGATGCTTCCACGTTCCACGACCGAACGGGTACCGAGAGAGGTCAACAAGGGACGCCCCTCGGGCCGGACGCAGGAGATCCAACGACTGATAGGACGATCGCTGCGAGCGGTGACCGATATGCAAGGGATGGGCGAACGGACGTTGTGGATCGACTGCGACGTTCTTCAGGCGGATGGGGGTACGCGTACTGCCTCGATAACCGGAGCCTTCGTCGCGCTTGCCCAGGCCTTCGGCAAGCTTCAAGAGAAGGGCGAGATGGAGAACTCTCCTCTGATCGACTCGGTTGCAGCGGTCAGCGTGGGGATCATCGAGGGGATCCCCCTCCTCGATCTCAACTACGCGGAGGATTCGACGGCGCAGGTCGACATGAACGTCGTGATGACTGGCCAGGGGAGGCTTGTCGAGGTACAGGGGACGGCGGAGCAGGGGAGTTTCGAACGATCCGAACTCGACCGGATGATCGACCTCGCCACCAAGGGGATCGCGGAGCTCGCGGGCGAGCAGGATGTGGCGCTGGGCGCGCCGCGAGCTGATTGAGGGCGGTCTTCGCGTCCCGTAACCGCCACAAGTTCGAACAGGTGGCGGTACTCCTCCCGACCCTGGATCTCATCCAACTCGACGATGTAGCCCCCGACCTCGAACTGGAGGAGCCCTTCGACACTTTCGAGGAGAACGCCCTGGCCAAGGCGCGTGCGGTCGGGCTGAACACGGGACTCCCGGCGATCGCCGACGACTCGGGCATCGAGGTGGATGCGCTGGGTGGGAGACCGGGTGTCCATTCCGCACGGTTCGCCGGAGACGCCGCGACGGACAAGGAGAACAACGAGAAGCTCGTAGCCGCGCTGCAAGGGGTCCCGCCGGAGGAGAGAACCTGCCGGTACCGGTGCGTCGCAGTCTTCCTGGGCCCGGGCGCGCCGGCGGTGATCGCCGAGGGGTCGTGCGAGGGCAGCGTGGTACTGGAGGGACGGGGCACGCTTGGCTTCGGGTACGACCCGCACGTGGTGCCGGAGGGCGAAACGAGGACGATGGGCGAGATCCCCCTGGACGAGAAATTACGCTTCAGCCATCGCGGCAGGGCGTTCCGAGCTCTTGCCGAGAAGCTTGGAGTGGGCGGATGACCGAGTGGTACGAGAAGGTAAGTGAGCGGACGGCGAACTTCCGCAAGCCACATTCGGACGTCCCCTTGAGTGAGTCGGACCTCGACCCGGATCCCTTCCGCCTCTTCACCCTGTGGCTCGAGAAGGCTCTGGACGCGCACCCCGGGTGGCCGAACGCGATGACCCTAGCCACGGCCGACGCGACGGGGCGACCATCGGCCCGGATGGTCCTGTTGAAAGGCGTCGACGAGAAGGGGTTCACCTTCTTCACGAACTACGACAGCCGCAAGGGGCGCGACCTCGAACAGAATCCCTACGCGGCCCTCGTCTTCCACTGGCCGGTACTCGAGCGGCAGGTTCGATCGGAGGGTCCTGTCGTCAAACTGCGCCGCGGCGAGTCGGAGGAATACTTCAGGACCCGGCCACTCGGTAGCCGTCACGCCGCCTGGGCCTCGCCCCAGAGCAGTGTGGTCCCGGGACGAGACGTCCTCGAGGAGGGGCTCGCGGAAGCCGGCGAACTGTTCGGGGAGGACGTTCCGATCCCGCCACGGTGGGGCGGTTACCGGCTCACTCCCGAGGTGTTCGAGTTCTGGCAGAGCCGCAAGAACCGTCTCCACGATAGGTTCCGCTACCGCCGGACGGCCGGAGGGTGGAAGATCGAGCGCCTGGCTCCCTAGACTTCCTCGGTGGCCGGCTCGCGCCAGTCGGGAGCGATCTTCTGGGCGAGGGCAACTACCTCATCGTGCAGCGGGGTGCTCGTCGTCAAAGCCGAGCCTTCCCTTCCCCACGGTTCCCCGTGCAGATGCGTCAGCGTCGCGCCGGCCTCGGTCACGATGGGGAGGAGGGCGGCTACGTCCCACATCTTCAGCGCAGGTTCGACCATCACCTGTGCCGCGCCGCGCGCCACCAGCATGTGTCCCCAGAAATCACCGAACCCGCGGCTTCGCCAGCTGCGGCGGATCAAGTACTCGAAGAACTCGTCCAGACCCTTCCGGAAGAACGCCTGCGCACTGGAGTACAGGACGACCGCGTCCTCTAGGTTCGTGGAGTCGTCGGCGCTGATAGGTCGGTCGTTGCAGCGCGCGCCGCCGCCGAGTTCCCCTTCGTAGATCTCGTCCAGGGCCGGGGCATGGCAGACCCCCAGCCGGATCTCGCCGTCGGTCTTGAGGCCCACTAGCGTTCCCCACACGGGGACGCCGAGCATGAAGTTGTTCGTGCCGTCGATAGGATCCACGATCCACGTGGGAGCTCCTGGCACCGGTTCCCCACCGCCCGCCGCACGGAGACCCCCTTCTTCGCCGAGGACGTTGTGCGCCGGGTAGGCCGCCGCGATCATCTGCCTGATCGCCGCCTCGACGGCCTCGTCCGCGTCGGTGACCCAGGAGCCGTCGCCCTTCCTGGAGCGCTCCAGGGATCCGCCGAAGCGATCGATCGCCACCTCCGCTCCAGCCTGTGCGGCTTCCTTGGCGAAGGCGAGTTCGTCCGATATCCCGGCCACGAGGCAACTGTAGTCCTTCGGGGAACACCGTCATCTGTGCGGGCGGAGGGATTCGAACCCTCAAGCTCTTTCGAGCACCGGCACCTAAAGCCGGCATGTCAGCCAATTGCATCACGCCCGCGCGGGACCAAGCCTATTGGACTCGCTCGTCCACTTGTCGCTCCAAATGACCCCTGCGTCTGACTACAGGTATGTCCTTTAGAAGCTAGTGAATAGGGGCTAGACATCCATTGGGCCGGTAGTCGTTCGTAGCCGTTCCAAAAAGGACAACGGGTAGCCCGGCCGGGCCATTTCCGCGGAATGAGGAAAAGATTGCCTTGTTCCTGGTTAAGTGTCGGTTGTAAGGGTATGTAGGCCGCAGCATCCGGGGTGTGAAGATTGGGGAAAGAGCCGGAGTCGATCTTGCGCGAACTCGTCCTCTCTAACGACGCGTCTAGTGTGGCTGAGGCGCGAAAGTTCGTGGGCGACTTCCTTCGGACCCTATC
>JBOGXG010000196.1:0-2482 GCA_050694195.1 Actinomycetota bacterium
CTTGGACCCGAAGTAACCGAACATCGCACGGTCGATGCCGCTAACCAGAGGTATCCGGTCGACTCCGATCACCGAGATATAGACGAGATGCTGTGTTCCCGCCCGCGACGCTGCTCGCACCAGGTTCCGGGTCGACTCGTCGTCGCCCTTGTTGCTCCCCGCTAGGTGCACGATGGTCCCCGCACCGTCCACCGCGGCCTCGATACCCTCGTTCTTGAGGAGGTCACCGGTCACGTACTCGACGTCGTTCCCGGGCTCACGGGTGTGCCGGCTGAGGACCCGCACGCCGCCGCCCACGTTGCGTAGGCGAGGGACGACGTGGCGTCCCAACGTGCCCGTCCCGCCGGTGACCAGGATGCGTGATCCGTCTATCGCTCCGTTCATCGTTCCTCCTCTGTCACATCGATCGCTTTTCGGTGGTCAATAGTTATGACCAGTGAGGAGGGAGAAACGTGACGGACATCGAAAACGAATGGCTCGCAAAGCGTTTCGAGGAGCACCGAGCTCATCTCCGCGCGGTGTCGTACCGGATGCTCGGCTCGGTACCCGAGGCCGAGGATGCAGTACAGGAGTCCTGGCTTCGGTTGAGCCGCGCCGACGCCAAGGAGATCGAGAACCTGGCGGGATGGCTTACCACCGTGGTGGCGCGCGTGTGCTTGAACATGCTGCAGGCGCGCAAGACGCGGCGAGAGCAGCCTACGGGTGTGCACGTCCCCGATCCGATCGTGAGCCTGCACGACGCGAGCGACCCGGAGCAGGAGACGCTCCTGGCCGATTCGGTCGGGCTGGCCCTCCTCGTCGTACTCGACACCCTCAATCCCGCCGAGCGACTCGCCTTCGTCCTTCACGATATGTTCGCCGTCTCGTTCGAGGAGATCGGTCACATCGTGGGCCGGTCGCCGACCGCCGCGCGGCAGCTCGCGAGCCGCGCTCGGCGGCGAGTTCGCGGTCAGGTCCCGGTTTCGGATCCGGACCTGAGCCGTCAGCGGGAGGTCGTGGACGCGTTCCTCGCCGCCGCGCGCGAGGGTGACTTCGAGGCCCTCCTCGAGGTCCTCGACCCGGACGTCGTCCTGCGGGCCGACCGCGGCGCGGCCGAGGGATCGATCGAGATCATCGGTGCGCGCGCCGTCGCGAGACAGGCGGTCGCCTTCTCGGAGGTCGCTCGGTTCTCGCGACCTGCTCTCGTGAACGGTGCCGCAGGACTCGTTACGGCCCCGGGTGGAGAGCCGTTCTCGGTCATGGGCTTCACGATCCGGAACGGGCAGATCGTAGAGATGGACATCCTCGCCGATCCGGAGCGCCTCGGCCGTCTCGACCTAGTGATCCTCGACGACTAGCAGTTGCAAGCGATGACAGGAGTCGATCAGACACTCCCAGCTTGGAGTGCGGGTCAAACGACGCAGGAATCGTCGTCGCAGGCTTCGGCCGCCTCCGTCACGAGCGCTAGCGGCGATCTCTCTGGCCACGCCCGGTTCAGTGCCTCCAGCAAGACGTCCGGAGGTTGCGCACCTGCAACTCCGTATTTGCCCTCGATCACGAAGAAGGGCACTGCCGAGATCCCGTACGCCCGCGCCTGCGCGGCGTCGGCCCTCACGGCGTCGGCGTACCGATCAGACGCCAGCACGCCGTCGATCTCGGTTCTGTCGAGTCCTACATCAACGGCAACGGTCGCCAGCGCGTCACGATCGGAGACCGGCAGCCCCGCGGTGAAGGTGCCGTGGTCGAGCCGTTCCTTCAGCTCGTTCTGGACCCCCCGATCGAGGCCTAGGTGTAAGAGTCGATGCGCGTCGAAGGTGTTGCCGCGGCGGGCGATGTCGAAGCGGAAGTCGAGTCCCTCGTCCGCGGCCGCGGCGGTGACGCGGGACACCATGAGTTGCGCCCGGTCCACCGGGATGCCGTACTTCCGAGCGAGGTGCTCGACGTAGTCCCCCGGCCGATCCGGAGATGGCTCGGCGGAGGGATCGAGCTGGAACGAGCGCCATACCAGATCAACCTCGTCGCGGTGAGCGAACCGAGCGAGGGCCGCTTCGAAGCGGCGTTTGCCGATGTAGCACCACGGACATACGACGTCGGACCAGATCTCTACTCGCATATATGTACACAACGCCTGAGGCCCATCAAACCTTCCACGGTCCCCGCCGGTTTCCGCGTGTCGCGCCGGCGGTGATGATGGAACAGAACCCCCCATCGAGGAGGAGCTTGATGCCACCAGAGCAGCCGTCCCCGCAGATCCCCGGCCAGTCCGACATCCAGGTGTTCTTCAACCCGCAGTGTTCCAAATGCCGGACGGTGAGGTCGATCCTCGAAGAGAAGGGGCTCGAGGCCGATTACATGCGGTACCTCGAGCGGGCCCCCACCCGCGAACAGCTCGAGGATGTCCTCACGATGCTGGGGACGTCCGATCCCAGGAAGATGATGCGAAGGGGCGAGAAGGTTTATCGGGAACTCGATCTGGCGTCCGCAGACCGAGAGACGCTCCTCG
>JBOGXG010000197.1:0-3832 GCA_050694195.1 Actinomycetota bacterium
GACCGGATCTGGTCGGGCGTAACCTGACTCATTCCGCTCTCGGCCTCATGAGCTTGCCGGTCGGTGTCCTAGGTAGCTCGGCGACGACCTCGATGATCCTCGGCGTTTTGTAGCCGGCGAGGCGCTCCCGCGCCCACTTCTTGAGCTCGGTGGGGTCGATCGTCTCCCCGGCCGGAACTATCCTCGCGCGCACGTCCTGGCCCCATTCCGCGCTCGGTGCTCCATAGACGACGGCCTCGGCCACCGCGGGATGGGTACAGAGAACCGACTCGACCTCTTGGGGGTAGACGTTCACGCCACCGGTGATGATCGTGTCGTCCTTACGCCCCGACAGGTACAGGTAGCCGTCGGCGTCGAGGTAGCCGAGGTCTCCGACCGTGAAGGCACCGTCCCTC
Organism: Actinomycetota bacterium; assembly: GCA_050694195.1. Lineage (GTDB taxonomy): Bacteria > Actinomycetota > CADDZG01 > CADDZG01 > WHSQ01 > JBOGXG01. The sequence continues at coordinate 396 of JBOGXG010000197.1, forward strand.
GAGCACGCCTCGGTCTTCGCCTGGTCACCCCAGTAGACGAATCTCTCCGTCGGAGGTGCGAGGACCCACACCTGTCCGATCTCACCCGGCGGGAGCGGCTCGAAGTCCTCAGACATCACATAGACCTTGCACCCCGGAAGGGCCTGCCCGACGCTCCCCGGTTTGGTCAGCCATTCCCCGGTCGAGATGCGGGTCGCTTGGCCCTCGGTGGAGCCGTAGAACTCCCACACCGATCCATCCGGGAAGAGGTCGATCACGGAGCGCTTCGTGTTCTCCCGGATCGGCGCGCCGGCGTGCGCGAGCAGCCTCATCGTGGACAGGTCGTAGCGTCCGAGGACCGGGCGGCCGAGAGCCAGGATCCGCTCGAGGTGTGTCGGCACCATGAAGGTCGACGTGACACCGAAGAGCTCGATCGCAGCCAGCGTGTTCTCCGGCTCGAACTTCGGTTGGAGCGCGACCGCGCCCCCGGCCTCCAGCGTGCGTGTCGAGAAGCGGAGGGGGGCGGAGTGTGCCAGCGGCGAGCACACGAGATGCACGTCGTTCGGTTCGATCGACCACAGCCGGCGGAACGCATCCGAGATGTCGGCGGCCACGTCGGGAGTTTGGGGCTCAACGTACACGCCCTTCGGCAGACCGGTAGTGCCCGAGGTGTAATGCATCGGCCGCGTGAGGGTGAGGTCGGCGATCGGCATCGGACCGGCCTCGGCGAGGCATCGCTCGTAAGCATCGCCGAAGGTGACGACGCGCTCGAGACCGGGGCCGGGTTCGACCGGTCGATCGGTGAAGAGCCAGCGGGCTCCCGAATCCTCGAGGAGGTAGCCGATCTCCGTCGTCGTGAGGAGCGCGTTGAGCGGCACCGGCACGATCCCGGCGCGCAGCACTCCGGTGGCGACCTCGACTATCTCCGACCGGTTGGCGGCGAGGATCGCGATCCGATCCCCGCTGTCGAGACCGGACCCGTTCAGGAGCCCCGCCAGGGCGCGTTGACGTCGGTCGAGCTCGGCGAACGTCATGACGTGACCAGGACCGGTGATCAAGGCCGCGGCGTCGGGCGTGGCGCGCGCCCACCCGCCGATGCCGCTCATCCGTTACTCCTGGGTGTGTTCGTCTAGTTCGAGGCCACGGGCGATCGGAGGCGTGTATCCGTGCGATTCGATCTCCCCGCCTCTCGTTTCGAGTCCGGCGGTCGCCCGCTCGGGGACGAATTCGGGCTGGAAGGAGATCCAGCTCGCGATCTGACCGACCTGACGGAAGTACCACGCCAGTTGCGCTCCGGTAAGGAGAGCGAAGAGCCAGAACCCTCCCCTTTCTCCGGTGATGGCGAACGCCGAGAGTCCGTAAACCATCGTGAGGAGAGCGATCCCGGCGGCGTTCCGACCGGTCGAGGCGACCACTTCCGCGCGGCTCATGCGCGCGAGCTTGGGATCTTGCTCCCTCGCCTTCTGCACCTTCTCCGAACGGAGAAGGACGAAGCCCACCCAGAACGCCTGCGCGATCGCGATGATCACTAGCAATCGGTAGACCCAACCCGACTGTCCCGCATCCAGCGGCCGGTTGCGACGGAGCCTGTCGACGAAGGGCTCGGGGAGCCGCGCCACGGCGAGGCAAAGGATCAGCCAGACGGCGGTGGCGTAGCCGAAGGCGGTATTGCGACGCTTGAGACCGAGAGCCATCGCTGCGAGCGTAACCGTCACCCGGTCGCTTCGTCGGCGACGCCCATCGCTACGGTCCCCGGAGCATCCACACACCGCTTGTAGGCTCCCGGCATATGAACGTTCGCCAAGCGATCCTCGCCGCTCTTCGTGGCGAGCCCGCCCTGATCTCCAAGATCAGCGACTCGTTACGCCAACGCCTCGAGGACGACGAGGGGCGGATGTCGCGGGTCGTGCAGGCCGCGGAGGCACTGGAACCGATCCTGCAGGACGCGGTAGAGAAGAAGCCCTCCAGGCTGAGTCATCTCGGATTAAAGAGTGCGCAGGTACTGGCCGGGCTTACCGCGGACGATCAGAGATCGAGTTCGGAGCTTGCCGCGCTCGCCAAGAACTCCGTCGTCGGCATCGTGTTCGTCGACGTTGCCGGCTTCACCGCATTCACCGAAGAGATGGGGGATGAGAACGCGATCGCGCTCTTGTCGGAGCTCGACGGGCTGACGGGCCGAGCCACCAAGGCGGGGAGAGGGAAGTGCGTGAAGAAGCTGGGCGACGGCTACCTGCTCGCCTTCCCGTCGGCGTCCCAGGCGGTTAGGGCCGCGGTATCGCTGAGGGACCGAGCCCTCACCAAGCGAGCGAGTGACCAGGGATTCCCTCTACCCTTGAGGCTCGCGGTCCACGCCGGTGAACCCCTCGTCGAGCAGGACGATCTGCTGGGGCACGACGTGAACCTCACCGCGCGGCTACTCGACTACACGGATCCCGACGAGATCGTTGTGTCGGAGGTGGCCAAAGAGATGGCGGAGCGCCGGCTCAAGAAGATCGCGTTCGGCTACGGTCGCACGGTCAAGATAAGAGGCCTCACCACACCCGTGACCGTCTACACGGTGAACCCACTGAAGGCGCCGTCGTCGCTAAATCCCTTGCAGAAGCTGAAGAGCGGTTACTTGTCGAAGAGCTCGTAGGCCATCAAGGATCCGACCTCGTGCACCAACTCCTGGATCTTCGTGGCGCGGCTTCGATTCAGCTGCACGTATGAGGCCGGGCTCGCATACGTCTCCTCGAAGCCGAGATCGTCGGCCATCCTCTTGATCCGTTCGCTGTGCAACGGGTCGGAGACGAGAAGCACCGATTCGATGCCGTTCGCCTCCGCCATCTCCGCAACGTTGCGCATGCTCTCGAGGGTTGTAGTCCCCTCGGTCTCTCCCAATACGTTCTCCGCCGGCACACCTTTCGTGCCCAGGTACCGCTCCCCGGCCTCCGCTTCCGTGAATCGGTCGCCTTCCTGCTTGCCTCCCGTCACGATGACTGTGTCGGAGAGGTCCTCGTTGAAGAGGTATGCGGCCTGGTCGAGCCGCGCCTGGAAGACAGGGGAGGGATCGCCGTCGTACTGAGCCGCTCCGAGGACGATGATCGCCTCGGCCGAATGCAATTCGTCCTGTCGAGATTGGTGCCAGATCTGATAGGCGAGCCAGCCGGGGTAAAGGAGCAGCGCGACGACGATGACGATCGCGAGTTTCCAGATAAGTCGCACGCCATGAAACTAGCGCCTCCGCGGTTTATCGAGCCGAAGCCCCGCCTCGGCGGGCGCCTCTAGAACGACTCGAACAGCGCCGCGCGCTTGACCTCCTGGATCGCCTTCGTCACCTTGATCCCTCGGGGACAGGCGGCAGTGCAGTTGAACACGGTCCGGCACTTGAAGGCTCCGTCATGCTGCGACAGGATCTCGAGGCGATCGCGCGCTCCCTGATCGCGCGAGTCGAAGATGAACCGATGCGCGTTCACGAT
>JBOGXG010000198.1:0-19771 GCA_050694195.1 Actinomycetota bacterium
GCCGGGCGGATCCGGGTGGACCAAGCGGCCGATGCCTCCTCGATGGCGGTGCCCGGGAGCCTCAGCTTCAATCTCCAGGCGCTCAGCGCGGCCGCGGACCTCGCCGACCAGATCGTCACGGTTACGAACTTCGGAACGACGCCCAGCGACTACTCCGTCGATACCGAGGTGCACTACTCGGACTTCGAGGGGGCCGTCGCGACCGCGCAGGTCTCGACGGACGGCGTCACGTTCGGCGACACCGCCACGTTCATCCTGGCGCCGGGCGCGTCGCAAGAACTTCACGTCCGCCTGCACGTCGATCCCGCGCAGATCACGCCGGAGGAGCAGGAGAGCGGGCTCTACTACTTCCATCCCGATATCGACGGCGCCGTGAACATCCACCAGAGCGGAGACGCAGACGACACCCTTCGCGTCCCATGGCACGTGGTTCCCATAGCTGCGTCGGACAACTCCACAGAGGAGCAACTGAACGTCCCGAACAACGGCTCCGCAGGCCTCATCATCGAGACGCCCGACTCTGCGGGGGTCGATCACGCCGACATCTACCTCCTCGACGAGGAGGATGGAGCCGAGACCGGCGGCGAGGAGGACATCACGCACGCCGGGGTTCGCTCGTTCGCGGGTCCGACCGTCGGCGACGATCCGGTGGGGGTCCCGACCGGAACGGATCCGGCCGGGGAGATCGACTGGCTCTCCTTCCTGACCAACGTGAACACCCCCGCAGAGCCGATCGAGTTCGCGATCCGGGCCGCCGCGGTGCACACAACCACCGAGGCGTACGAGGCGAACGTCGTCATCGACGTCGGAAACGACGGGGATTTCGCCGACGACGAGTTGAACGGTGACTTCCTGGCGGTGAAGACCAGAACCGGAGAGACGTGTCTCGTCGACCTCTCCGCTCCCGATGAGTGTGCCGCGCTCTACTTCCCGGACTACAGCAACTTCAACTCGAACCTCAGCGGGATCGTCATCGATGCCGGCGATCTCGGGCTCACGAACGAGAACAGCGAGATCGGCTACTACTACGAGTTGTGCACCGAAGCCTTCTCCGGTGATATGCCGACGCCGGTATGTGAAGCCGAAGGGCAGAACGGCGACGGAGAACCGGAGTTCTCGATCGACGTCACCGATCCCGACGTCGAGGCGAGCACATGGGTCTGCGAAGGCTTCTTCGGGGGCCCGGCCTGCAGCGAGCCGATCGAGATCACCGAGAGTGGAGGCGGGAACCAGCAGGATCTGTTGGTGCTATTCCCGAACAACGCGCCTGACGAGAACGTTCAGGTGGTGGACCTCAACTGAATCGAACCCTGAACCCCATTTCTTAGACAGAATGGTTAGTCCCAGAGCAACAGTTCTGTCTAAGGATCGGGGTTGGGTGGGGGAGTGAAGTAGCTCTCCTGCTCGGGGCTGACGACGGGGAACGTGAACGAGCTCTTCGCGCCTCCGTAGGCGAGATCGACCGGGAACGCGGGCGGGCCCGGCATGTCGTTCGTGTTGCCCTGATCGAGGACGAGCACCAGGCGTTCGCCCTCGTGCACCACCGCGTCCAGCGGTTCCATGTCGAAGGCGAGCTCCATCTCCTCGCCGGGGGTCACGGGGGCGGCCTCGTGCCCGCCGTCGGGGAATCGCACGTCGGCGCTGCCCCATCCGATCAGGCGGTAGCCACTCTCTCCCTCGGCGCGATAGAGGTACGCGGAGACGTTTCCACCCGAGCCGTGCGGCACGACGGTGAGGTCGAGCGTCGGGATGCCGGAGACATGCAGGTCGTTCTCCTGCCGCGCGGTGGCGAAGACCGCGCAGGTCGTACACGTGCTCTCCAGCGGGGTCTCGGATTGGTTCGTACTGTCGTTGATGTAGATGTAGCGGCTGCGGGCGCTCGGCGCCAGTGTGGTCCGCTCCTCCGCGCCGCTCGCGGTCCCGCGTAGGGCGGTCGGCTCGAGGAAGAGTTTCGTCTCGGCCGCGTTGGCCGGCGGCCACGACGCGCTCGTCCGCCAGCGCCCGTCGGAATCCTGGACTTCGACGCGGGGGCCGAGGGGGCCGCGTGGACGGCGCTTCAGCCACCGATCCCACCAGCGGAGAAGGATGTCGGCGTAATCCCACCGCAGCGTTCCCTCGCCGTTCCCCGCGGTGTCGGGCCACGAGTGCTGCCACTGCCCGAGCATCATCTTGACGTGGGCGCCTTTGCGCTCGAGCTTGTTGACCCAGGGGAGGACCTGACTCGGCACGACGTTCCAATCCTGAAGCCCCTGCACCACGAAGATCGACCCCTCGTAGCGCTTCTCGGTGCCGGGGCGGCTGTTGCGCTCGGTCCAGTAGCCGAAGGAATCGTCTTCTCCGGTCGCGTACGTCTCGGCGGTCGCGGCGAGGCCGGCCACGACGTCCTCGCAAACCGCGGCGTTCGCCCAGTGCGTCGGGTCGCGTCCGTTCGTTGGGTTCGCCGTGACGGTGTTGTAATCCCATTGGTAGCCGGGCACGAAGAGCCACCATCGAGAATCTGCGCGACCCGATCGGTAGATGAGCGAATACAGGTCGATAACCCCTTCGGCCGGGACGATCGTCTTCAGATATGGATTCCCGGACGCGGCGACCTCCCACGGCGTCGACCCGTCGTAGGAGATCCCGGTCATCCCGACGCTGCCGCCGCTCCACGGCTGCTCGCCGAGCCAGGCGATGGCTTGATCGAGATCGGATCGTTCCTTGGGTCCCATCAGATCGGCGCAGCTGTCACTGTCCCCGGCTCCGCGGGTGGGGACGAAGGCGACCGTGTATCCGTGAGGAACGTAGTTCTCGACGAGGAAGCTGTTGCAGGTCGTGAGGTCCGTATCCTTGAGGTCCGACCAGAAGTAGGGTCCTGCGTCCACGATCACGGGCGTCTCGACCGACGCCGGCACGTCGGGCCTCACGAACCCGATCTGGACGACGGCTCCGTCGACCTTACTCTCGAGCTCCACGACGTCCGATCTGCCGATCGCGTGGGGGCCGGCCTCCGTCACGTGCGACTCGCCTCCGCCGGGGCCCCCACACTCCTCCGGCGTGGCGACCTGGGCGCTCGAGATCCCCGGGACGAGGGTCGGCGCGGCTAGGGCGGCGAGACAGAGGAAGGCCGGAACCCTCACTCCAGAACCCCCTTCGGTCGGTCGACGCGAGTGAGCGGTCGCTCGTCGGGGGGAGAGCTTAAGAGAACAGGTGGGGAGGGACAAATGTGTCATATGGACCGGCCCCTCGATAGGTCATGATTCCGGGATGATTGATCTCACCGCTTCGGAGTTCATAGAGAGGCCGGTCGATGAGGTCTTCGATTTCGTGGCCGACCTCGAGTCCCTGCCGCAGTGGCTCGAGGGCTGCAAAAAGGCGTGGGCGCTCTCCGACGACCCGACCGCGGTAGGGGCCCGGGTTGCGCACCTCGACGAGTTCATGGGGAAACAGTTCGAAGCTCATTTCGAAGTGGTCGAGTGGGTCCCCAACGAGAAGAGGGTTTTCCAAGCGATCTCCGGCCCCTTCCGCGGGACGAGCGCGGAGTCGTTCTACGACGAGGACGGCGCGACCAGGATCGAGACCCGCATCACCGGAGATCCGGTCGGGCCTTTGGGGCTCGGAAGCTGGCTCGTGGGACGGACGATCAAGGGCCAGCTGGAGCGATCCCTAGCCAATCTCAAACGTGTGATGGAGGCCTGAGGACTAGCAACTCCGGCGACGTTCGGCATCGCACACGTCGTTCCCGCGGCCGCCCTTCGCGACGTCGCGGCCGCGGCCCCCTCGCAACCGATCGTCCCCTGCTCCTCCTCTGAGCTCATCCCCGAGGTCGCTCCCGCGGAGTACGTCGTTGCCACCGCGGCCGCACATGACATCGGCTCTGATGGTTCCCGTCATGGTGTCGCGCCCGGACGAGCCTTCCATCGTGCAGTCGGAATCCGTGCGCGACACGATCCCGTAGAAGCCATCGGTCTTTCCGACCAGACTCCGTTGGTGAGGGTTCAAAGTCGGCATGTCGGGGGAGTGCGTGGCGCCCACGAAGAACATCGTTCCTTCGTCGGTCATCACTGCATCGCTCAGGTGGTCGGCGTCCCTTCCACCGAGGTAAGTGGAGAACACCTCCTCCATGCCGTCGGGATCCAATTCGACGATGAAGCCGTCGAACCCACCGCCTTTCTTGCTCTGGACGGGGTCCGTCAGCCAAAGGCCGCCGGAATCTGATCCGCCTGCTATCAGTAGGGTTTCCCGAGGGGTGAACTCGATGCCGCCCGGCCCGAGATCGGCGTCACCGAAGCGCTCGTATCCGAGGATGAGATCGCCTTCGGGCCCGATCGCGTGCACGTATAAGCCCCGTGGAAGTACTTTCGAGATAGCTCCGGTCGCGTAGATGGTTCCGTCTGATCCCAGGGTCAGGCCCGTCGCCTCCGTGCGCTTGCGCCCTCCGAGGAAGGTCGAATACTCCAGTTCGTCTCCGGCCGGAGCGAGCTTGAAGACGAAGCTATCCATCCTGCCGGAGATCTCGTCCTCGGGGTCGGTTACCGGCCAGTCACGACGGGAATACGTCACCCCGGTGACGTACGCGGCCCCCGAATCGTCCAGTTGGATGTCGCTCGCGCCCTCCAGATCGGAACCTCCGATCCAGGTGCTCCGCTCGACCGCACTCCCATCGGGGGTCAGTTTGACGACGAACGCATCGAAGGTGCCGCCGGGCCCTATCAGGTTGTCGCCCGACAGGTCTTCGGGGGTCGAGTCTCCCGTGATGTACGCGCTCCCCGCCCCGTCGACTTCGATCGCGTAGGCACGCTCTACGTCGATGCACGTGGAATAGAGCACCTGTCCCTCCGGCGAGAACTTCGCGACGTACGAGTTCTGCTCCTCGACGTCGCACGTGCCGGCGGTACCACCGGGGGTGGTGGGGAAGTCGGCGAACGTCCAGCCCGTCATGTACGCGTTTCCGGCGGCATCCACCGCGACGTCCTGTCCGTAGTCGCCCTCGTCGCTGCCCCAATAGGTGGCCCACAGGAGCCTCCCTTCGGCATCGAACTTCGCGAGGATCGGATCCTTCTCTCCCGCGAGGCTCTGTTGCGGCGCGCCGTCGGTCGCGATCCCTATCGCGCGCGAGCTGCCGGCCACGAGAAAGTTGCCGGCCGGGTCTCGTGCGATCGCGTCGAGGGATGTGAGGGCCGACCGATGCGACCTGAAACCGCCGAGGTAGCTCGCCGCGCTGAGAGCATGATGTTCGCCCCGCTCGGCGAGCGACGGGACCACGGGGCCGCGGGGGCCGCGGGGGCCGCGCCCACGAGAACGAGGAAAGCGGCGACAAGTGTTCCCTTCATGCCTCTACAGACGCGCTGGTCGGGCCATGCGTTCCTGGAGCCGGGCCGTCATCAGAGGGCCGAGATCAGGAATACGGGGTCACGACGCTCAGGATGTCGGCGCCGTAGAGGTCGATCTTCTTCGGCCCGATGCCTTCGACGCGGGCGAGAGCTACGACGGAGCCGGGACGTTGTTCGGCGATCTGCTCGAGCGTGGAATCGTGCATGACGATGAATGCCGGCACTCCATCGTTCTGAGCCCGCTCGCGGCGCCACGACTTCAGCGCTTCGATGAGCTCGGCGCCGGGATCCGGTTCGACCGGTTTGAGCAGCGGAGCCTTCTTGTCGCCGGACGTCACCACCTCGCCGAACGGGACTACGAGGTTCGTGCCACCGTCGAGTTCGAGGACCGCTCCGGTCTCGGTCAGCTCGACGACATCACCCGCGTAGCCGCCGGGGGCCGTAAGCGAGAGGCCGACCTCCGCGGGGATGCCATCGCGAGCGGAGACGAACTCGGCCCGCGAGCGCGGGCTACCGGGAGCACCCTCGGCGTTCGGTTTGATCTCGGAGACGAACGTGGAACGTTGCGCTCGTCCGCGCTCCGACCAGGTGACGTACAGGAATCGCTTGGCACGCGTGAGACCGACGTAGAAGAGACGCCTCTCCTCCGCAAGTTCGGCGCGCCGGTGGGGAAGCTCGTTCTGTTCGACCTTCGGCAGGAAGACCGCCTCGAACTCGAGGCCCTTCGCCCGGTGAAGCGTGAGTAGGTTGACGCCCCCGGCGCGCGCGTCGCGGGCGTACCTCAGCGAGATGTCGTGCATGAACGCCTCGATCGTCGAGGTCCCGTCGTCGAACACCTGCGCCATGCGGACGAAGCGCGCGAGATCCTTCTGCCGACTGAATTCCTGGCGCCCGACGTCCTGTGGGATCTCCTCCCGGTAGCCGAGCTCGGCTGCGATCGCAGCGACGCGCTCGGCGACGTCCGTACGCGACGAGGCACGACGGAGGCGAGGCTGGAGCTGGCGGGCGGCCGGCCTCTGGAGCAGCGAGTCGTCCCACAGCTTGCACGGGATCTTCGCATCGGCGAGCGCTTCCTCGTAGTCCTCGGCTCGGACGTTGATCCGGTAGAGGATCGCGATGTCCTCATACGGCACACCCGCGGAGTGCAGCTTGCGGATCTCCTGGGTGATGAACCTCAGCTCCGAGCCGGAGCCGTCGAAACCGCGAACCACCGGCTGCGGTCCCGACGAGCGACTCGGCTCGAGCACTTTCCGTGAGCCGCCGAGACGCGGGACCAGGAGGTTCGCGAGATCGAGGATCTCGGGAGACGAGCGGTAGTTGGTCTCGAGGGTGATCGTCGTGGCGCGCTGGAAACGCTCAGGGAGTTCGAGCAGGTAAGAGGGAGAAGCTCCGGTGAACGAATAGATCGCCTGATAGTCGTCCCCGACGACGCAGAGGTCCTCACGATCGCCGAGCCATCTGTCGAGCAGGGTCGCTTGCAACAGGTTGACGTCCTGGAACTCGTCGACGGTGAACGCGTGGTAGCGCTCGTGGAACGCGGTCGTCACCGCGCCGTCCTCCTCGAACATGCGGATCGCGAGCTCCAGCATGTCCTCGAAATCGATCGCGCCTCGGGAGCGCTTCAGCTGCTCGTACCTCGCGAAGAGACTCTGGACGAGCTCGGCGGGGATCGGGGGAGCGTGGGTTCCGAGCGACGTCAGGTACGACTGCGGGGTGATCCTCTGGTTCTTGGCCCACTCGACCTCGCCCGCGATGTCCACGACCGGTACGAAGCGGTGCGGTTTCGGGAGTCCGCGCTTGAGGGGGCCGAGGATCTCTCCCTTCGACGACAGCACCGAGCCGATGTCGTCGGGCCGGAAGTAACGGAGTTGTTGGAAGGCGGCCGCATGGAAGGTGCGCGCGTGGATACCGGCGGCCCCGAGCCGGCCCAGCCTGTTGCGCATCTCGCCGGCGGCCTTGTCGGTGAACGTGACGGCGAGCAACGCCTCCGCCGGGAACGCTGCGGAGACGACCTGATTAGCGAGGCGCCTCGTGATCGTCGTCGTCTTGCCGGAACCGGCCCCCGCGAGGATGCACACGGTTCCCGTCACGGCCTCGACGGCTTCGCGCTGACGCGGGTTCAGGCCCTCGAAGATCGGGTTGTCCGCTTGCCCGCCCGGCCCGCGCCGGGGTAGGTCGACGATCGTCTCTTCCACCTCGGCAGGCTACCGGAAGGCTGCGTCGGACTCTGGGTTAGTTTGCCCGGCGTGAAGCGATACGAGCCCGGCGGGCGGTTCTCCAGCATGTCGACGGGGAAGCTCAACTTTCCGGGCATCTGGGCCCACCTCGAGTGGGAGGTTCTGGAGCTGGAACCCGGCCGCGCAGTGCTTGCATGGGCGGCAGACGAGAACCACTGCTTCCCCGCGGGCGAGGAATGGATCGTCCACGGCGGGATGGTCACGACTCTGCTCGATACCGCGATGGGTCAGGCGACTTGGTCGCTCCTGAACGACGATGAGGTGTTCCTCACGGCCGACCTCCGCACCGAGTTCTATCGTCCGTCGCGACCGGGCACACTCCGAGCCCGTGGCTGGGTCGTGCACAAGACGCGCCGCATCACGTTCTCGGGGGCCGAGCTCTACGACTCGGAGGATCGGCTCATGGCTTCGGCGCGGGCCACGAACATGACGATAGGCATCTGAGCAGAGCCGCCGTCGCCGCGGCGTTTCTGTCTAAGAACGGTTGCTCCCAGAGCAACGATTCTGTCCAAGAAATGGGGGTTAGGGGAGGACGATCCCGCCGACCGGGACCTCGGCTATCGGGTCGCCGGCCGCGTCGGCGGCGTCGAACGATGCGCAATCGGGAGGAGTCGCTCCCTCGAAGCCTAGGTCGAGCGCGAGCCTGATGTCGGAGCACATCACGTGGTCACCGATCGTGGGTGACACGTTGAAGATGATGTTGTCGTTCACCGCGGCCTCGGCCGCGATGACCGGGACGTAACGGGTCGGTGCGATCAGGTAGCCGAGTTGATCGTTGGCGAGACCGAGTTGGATGACCTCTTGCTCGCCCTCGAGCGCGTTCGCGATGCCGAAGCCGATCGAGGGGAAGCCCTCGCCGGGCGTTCCTGCGAACAAGACGTCTCCGACGCGAAGGGTGGACACGACCGTCCGGATCGTGTTGCCCACCACCCAAGGGTTCTGGTGTGACCGCATGATCTCGGTGCCGGTGTGCTTCCCGCCGGTGAAGAGGGCGGCAACGATCGGCCCGGTGATCGGTTCGCGGATGTACGACTTGCGCGCATCAACCGGGCCGGCGACATCGGTCGCGGAATCGAGAGCGGCCTGAACGTGGGCCATGTAGTTACTCACGATCGCGGTTCGACGATCCGGGGCGTCGTAGCCCGGGTTTTCAGGACTCGTGAACGCGCATGCCGGTCGACACGGTTGCGTGCCACCGAGCGCACCGACCATCGCGATCCCGTTTCCGCCGTACCGCTGCGCCATCGCCTCCGAGAGGAACTGCGGCCAGTCACCATGGATCGCGGCCCCCCCGCCTGCGGTGGCATGCGCGGCGAACGCCATATAGGTCGCGACAACGTCTCCACCCGGCGTCGTCGCCTGAAGGACGCGGATCATGCCGTCCTTACCCGGGGTGGCGCAGAGCTCCGGCCCGGTGTAGGTGGGTTCCTTGTCCTGGTTCAGAGCCTCGCTGCATGACTGGTTGTAGATGAGGTCGGAGGCATCGCTGTGCCCGGCCGTGATCGTGACGAATGATCGATCGGCATAGGCCTCGGCGATCGCCGCCACCGTCTGGTCCTTGATGAACTGGAGGTATTCCTCCTCGACACCGCCCCAGACGCCGATCGTGTCCGGGCCCGAATGAGTGTGGTCGGAAGCGATGAGGATGTTCTCCGCCGGCAGCCCGGGCACGTCGGCGGCCACTTGAGCGGCGATGTCCTCAAGCCCGTAGGGGCCCAACTCGTAAGCGGCGAACATGCCTTGCGTCTCGATGCTGGCGATCGCGATCGCCTCTTTCCCGTCGTCCACGACGATGGCGCGGGCCGCGATCTGCTCGCCGCTCGGGCCCCCGACGTTGCCCCGTCCGATCAGCTCTTCCGGGAAGAAGCTCCCGTCACCTAACCCGAACCCTCCGAGGTTGACGAGCCCGCCGGGTGTGATGTCGCGCGCCGCGGCTCCCACGAGGTAGGCCGGGAGGCCCACGTGCACGAGAGCCGAGCTCGCCGAGAGGTCGTGGGTGCCGAAGGTTGCCGACGCGATGATCCGGTAGGAGTGCGAATCCTCGGGAGCGATGGCGTCATCGGTGTAGGAAGCCGCCTCCGGCGGAACCGTGGCCACGATCGACCCATCGCGCTCGACCGAAAGGACGCGGTCCTTCGCACCGTTCGGCCAGGCCACCGGATCCCACGACAGCTCGACGGTCCGCTCGACGACCTCGGCCGTGACGTTCTGTGGGGGAGTGAGGGCCAACCCGGGCGGCCCCCCGGCGGGCATCGCGCCGGCCGAGCCCGTACCGAGGGCCCCAGTGACGAAGGCCGTCACTAGTCCCACGCCGCGCAGGAGAGGTTTCGTCGTCATAGCGTGGATTTCTACGTCGGGCCGTTCCCGACCTGCCCGCGCGCGAGTTTCTGGTGCAGCAAAGTCACAGATAGCGCCCCGAGATTCGACTAAGAAACCGGGGGTCAGTCGCGCCAGCGTCTATCGCGGGGGTTGAAGGTGAAGAGGTTCGGCTTGATGTAGGCGTCGGGGTCGTAGGTGTAGAAGAGCTCGGGCCGGGTCTTCTCGGGGATCCGCTCGATCTCCTCGCGCACGTAAGGCTCGAGATCCTCCGCGTTCGCCCCTATGAACCACGTGAAGTTGTCGTGATGGCTCGGCGTGAAGAGGTCGGGCCGGAGGGCCTCGATGTACATCCCGAGGTCCCGCAGGCAGTTAGTCACCTGGCCGAAGGCGAGGATCGCGCCGAAGTGGATGTCGGTGGGCGGCAGCGCCTCCAATCGCTCGATCACCTCGGGCGCGTCCTCCTTCAGCTTCCCCGTGGTGTCGTGCCAGGCGATCGCCAGATCGCGGATCCGGAACTGATAGAGGATGTTGCCCCCGCGCGGATCGGGAAGGTGTTGGACGAGGTGCTGGAAGTCCTCCGGCGTCGGCGGGTGCTCGACGGTGTCGCCGGGGTTCCAGATCGGTGGGCAGGGGAGCCGCCCGCCGTCGTCCTGCTCCGGCCCTTCGAACGCCGAGTGGATATGAGAGATCGCGGTGATCCCGACGCCGGGGATGAGATCGGAGAGGTCCTTGGCCAGCCCGGCAGGAGGATCGCCCGGAAAGACGGCGACGCACCCGATCTCCTTGCCGAGTTGTTCCGAGATCGAGTCACAGTGCGCCTGCGTTCCCACGACCTTGGCTCCGGATATGTCGACGATCTCGGCGGCGTCGGCGATGTGATCGAAGTCGCCGTGCCCGACGAAGATGTACTCGGGGTCGAGGCTCGCCACTTCCTTCGGATCGGTGGGCACGTATCCGGAGTGGGACCCGCGCGCCACCCACGCGTCGATCAGAACGACGTGACCGTTGAAGCTGGCCGCGTAACTGGCGACGCTGAACCACGACATGATGACCCTGTCCTTGCGGACCGCGCCGGTGCGCGGGTCGACGTTCTTCTTGCCGAAGAAACGCTGACGCGCCTCGACCATCCCTTTGAGATCCCGATCCGCGGCACCGACCGGGAACTGGGGGAGCGCGGCGGCTGACGCGCAGAGTAGGAGCGCCGCCGCCCGGCGTACGATCCGCTGCCTCTTCACTGCCCGGTTATTTCGTCCCCTCGGGCCCGATTCCTCCAGCCTCGATCCACCCCTCGGCACTCGTCACGGGGCGAACCGCGGGAGGAACAGGGTGATCGAGCCATCGTCCTCGAACGCACGCGTGTATCCGTAGGTCGCTCCGGCACGCTCGAGAACGTCGCCGATCTCGGAGAAGACCCCCGGGCCCTCTGATCCGGGGGCCCAGGATCCCTCGGGCCCCCTCGTGTCGAAAGGAGGCCGGCCGAGGCGCTGGCTATGTTGGCCCGGTCCGTTCTTCTTTGCAGGTAGAACTTTCGCCTCAATATCGCCACGCGGTGGAGCCCATCCCAAGGGCTTTTCGGACAAAGCGCATGCGACCGCGCTACATGCGAGCGGTGTAGCTAAACAGAACCGCGGCTGGGCTGGGAGATCACTAGTTCGATGGCGACCGAGCCGCTCGGGTAAGGCGAAGCTTCCAGGCTCCGATCAGTGCCATCTTGAGAAGATGGAGACCGTTGCGCCAGCGACTGATACTTGTCTCGCCGTAGGTACGAGGCTGGTACCTGATCGGGACCTCTCTGATCTGCAGACCGAGTTTGGCAGCTCCGAACAGGAGGTCGAAGTCGCCGAACGGGTCTGAATCACCGAAGGCAGCTCGGTTGGCGGCGATCCGTTGATAATCGGTCGCCCAAAGAGTCTTGGTGCCGCATAGTGTGTCGGTGATTCGCTGGCGAATTATCCAGCTGAAGACGATAGAGAAGAACTTGTTTCCCAATATGTTCGCGAAACGCATCGCCTGTTTCTCCATCGGGTAGACGAGACGGGAGCCGTTGACGAACTCGCCTTCGCCCTTGACCATCGCCCGGTAGAACTTTGGCAGATCCTCGGGCGGCACGGTGAGGTCGGCGTCCAGGATCATGAGGATCTCACCATGCGCGGCCGCGAACGCCTTGCGCACAGCATCTCCCTTCCCGGCACTCGCGCCTTGATGGATGAGCTTGATATCAAGATCCTCGTGCGCGCTCATCTGAGCCTGAATCTCTTCGCCCGTGCCGTCGGTGGAGTTTCCGTCGACGAAGATGATCTCCTGGCGCGCAGCCAGCCTGGGCATCCGCTCGAGCGCGTCCTTGACGTTGCCGCGCTCGTTGAGGGTGGGGATCACGACGGACACACTGGGCTCCTCCTCGGCCGCCGGCACATGTAGACCGGCGGGGCGAGCGACGACGTAGCTGGTGATGCCGACCCTGTTGACGAGCGGGACGAGACCGAGGGCTCTGTTGAGTGGCCGAGCGATCGGAAGCGGCCCGACCGGGACCGGCGACCTGTAG
Organism: Actinomycetota bacterium; assembly: GCA_050694195.1. Lineage (GTDB taxonomy): Bacteria > Actinomycetota > CADDZG01 > CADDZG01 > WHSQ01 > JBOGXG01. The sequence continues at coordinate 12,411 of JBOGXG010000198.1, forward strand.
CCGGAGGCGACCGTTTCGAAACCGGCGAGCTCGACGAGGTTGGTCAGGTCCGCACGAGAGAGCCAGTTGAGGACGGGTTCCGGGCGCTTGAGCTTCAACCGCTGAGCCAGCTTCAGGACCGGTTCCCAGATGAAGTTGTAATAGGTCACGATGATACGAGTAGACGGGTCGACATTCCTGCGAAGGGATTCGAAGAACGCTTGGACGTCACGGAGGAAGCCCACGGTGTTACTGGCGATGATGAAGTCGAACGTTCCCTTGAGCGGGAGTCGTTCCATGTCCGCCACCATGAGGCTCAGCTCCGGGTGCCGGCGGCTCGCACGATGAATCGTCGCGTCGTCGATGTCGACACCGACGCCCCAACGTGGCGACAAACCCGATAAGAGGTCTCCCTCGCCGCAACCAAGGTCGAGGACACACGCGCCGGCGGGCACTTGCTCCGCGATGAGGTCGCGCAGGTCGCTGTGGTAGTAGCCACGTAGCCAGCTGCGTAGCCTTGAAACGTCTGCCATGGGACACATAGAAGCACACAACCCCCGGACCTACGGTTCCTAGGGAGCGATGCGATAGACGATCACGCCCTCTTCGTCGGAACGCGTCACCGCCAGTCCCTCTACCGACCTCGTCGGTACCTGTTCCCATAGGGTTTCCGGAGCAAGGTCGGGGTGGAAGATGACACTGGCGATACCGTGCGTTCGGAGGTAGTCGACGGACGCTTGGTCCGGGAAGTTGACGGTCGCGGCTCTAAGCTCCTCGCGGAACGGTGGCGCGAAAGCCCCCTCGCCGTTGGCGATGGCGGGGAAACCTTCCGTCGACCAGAGCATGTAGAAGCGATCGTGGAACTCGTTGCTCGGGATGTGGAACTGGGGGGCGGGGACACCGATCTGTCCGGCAGGAACCCGCCGCACCGGAGATTGGTTGAGACTCCCGGACCCCTCGAGCACAACCAATACCGCCAGTACGGCAACGACAGCCGGTCCTATACGAACCGCCCGTTCGGGCGACAGCCTGTCGAAGAGAGATCGACGTACGCGCTCGGCCCCGATGCTTGCCAGGAGTGCCAGGCCCAGGGTTGTGAACGTGATCAGTCGCCCTGGCGTACGGATCGCGTCCCAACCGGGAAGGTATCGGAACAGGATCCCGAACATCCATCGTCCCCCCGGGACCGCGTACCCGAGCGAGAGGAGCGTGCATCCCACGATGCCGGCACTCAACCCGAAACGCAGACCGCGCGACCATCCGCCGGCGACCACCCCGCTGAGCCCGAGCACGACGGGGATCGCACCGGGGAACAGCGACTTCTCCTCGGGGCGCTCTAACGTCTCTCGTATCGGCTCGGTGGCCGTCCCCCAGATGAGGTTGGCCGCGGGGGCGGACAGAAGGCCTCGCGGTGGGGGTGAGTAGAACTGGATGTCCGCTTCGGTGCGCCGTCCTTGAGGGAACTCATCCGTCAGTCTGAAGTAGGGCCTCGCCTGTATCACGCCCCAAACCGCGAAGATGACTATCCCGACGATTGTGGCTTTTATCAAGGAGGAGGGCAGGTGGGGGCGGCCTCGACTGAGCCAAACGAAGAAAGCAACCGTCCCCAGCGCTGCGAATAGGTAAGCGAGGGGGAGGCCCAGACTGAAGCCGAGGCTGAGTTGCCAGGTCGCGACCAGCCAACCCGTCAGCGCCGTCGCCGCGCTTCCGCTCTTATAGCCCCGAAGAAGCAGGAACAGGGCTAGGGGGATCGCCCCGCTGGAGATGATCTGTAGATGAGTAGCCTGATCCATCCGGAAAGGGGCGTACGCGAAGATCGCGCCTCCCACCGCGGCAGCGACAGGAGAAACCGTCAGCTCGCGGGCAAAGAGGTACGTGCCGACGAAAGCCAGAGCGTAGGTGAACATGAAGAGCAAGTTGTAGCGAACGACGGCCGCGACCGCGCCCGACCCGATCGAAGCGACCGGTGCGTAGCCGAGCGTCGCCTCCGACATGGCGAGGGAGTCTTGGAGTGGCCAGAACACGTTTGCATCGAAAAGTTGCAGGGGCTGGTGGATGAGAGCATAGCCATCCCACGCGAGCCACCACGATGTGATGTAGGGATCGCCGTAGCCGATCTGTGGGAAGTGGGTCGAGAGGTTGACCGCTAAGGGCCAGGTCGTGACGACGGAGAGAACGATGCCGATGGCGCACACGAAGAGGAACTCGCGGCTGTTGAAGGCCGTGATCCGCGATTTATCTACCGTGGCGATCAAGCAGCCCGGGCGCGCCGAGGTCGCTTGTCCGTCCATGCGGGCATCCAATCACACCAGCCGCCTCCACCTCGGGCCGTCACCACATCGCGATGCTGCACCGGAAGGTGTCGACAGGCGAATCCTGCTCAATGAGGAGATCGATCTGACGCTGACCTTGATCCTGGCGCTCGCGGGCCTGCGGGCGGCGCCGAAGCCGTTGTGGCTCTCGTTGATTCGGGCAATCCCTATCACTCCGAGTTCCTCGGCCGCTCCAAACGGGCGCTTCGCCATCCCTCGACCTACATCTCGGGATTCCCGAAAAACGCCCAGGGCGACCCACCTCACTTTCGACGCCGCCAACTACGAGGAGGCGGTAACCGCCGATTGCAAACGGTGGGCGAAGGTGGAGGGCGGTCGTCTCTACTGGTTCCCGGGGACCCACCTTCGTCGGCGCCATCTCGTTCGGAGGAGTCTGGCGGAAGCCGCCCTGAGATGCGCACGGGGCCGCGCTGCTCAAGGAGCCGAGTACACCTCCTGTATCTGGACGTGGTCGATGGATGCGGGAGAAGTGGTGGTGGTTTGATGGTTGTTGCCGCCCCAACCCCCTAGGAGGCCACCATGACCGACGTCGCTTGGACCGGAACCCCGGTCCGCCCTCACCCGGAAGCGCGCGACAACGGCGCGGAATCGCTCCCATGGGGCGGTCGGCGGGAGCGGCTGCCGCTGAGGTGGCCTTTCGCCGACGCCGTCGACGGTTACCGGCGGAAGGCACTGGGGAACGCGGACTACGACCCCGCCTCGACCTTCGTGTGGGGACAGATGATGGCCGTCGGTCTCATAGAGGCTCTCAAGTCAGTCGAGGACAGGTTCGGCGATGAGGGACACGACGTCGTTCGCGCGGCGCTCCGCAAGGTGGGGGACAAGATCGTCACCGAGATGACCGAAGGGACCGAGGCCCCGCCCGACGCGGCACCGGAAGAGATCACGAGCCTCATCGCTTCGTGGATCAACGAGGTCTGCTACGCATCGATCGAGAAACCCAACGTGGGGGAGGGTCACGCCGACTTCGATATCCATTACTGCCCGCACGAGGAGGTTTACGGCGCGTTCGATTGCCGCGTTCAGCGCTACTACGTCGAGGGGATGATCGATGCCGCTCGCCGGCGCTTCGGGTCGTCGATGTTCGACGTTCGCTTCACGAGCACCATCCCAGCCGGGTCACCTGTCTGTCACTTCGACATGTTCGCCAAAGACGACGCCTCCGATGAGTGGAACGAATACTCCGAACGGCTTCGGAACCGGGCGCTGAAGATCGTGAACGTCACCGAGGGGACGGCGGACTGAACGCAGAGCCGGTCGGTCGCATAGGGGCGACGTCGTGACCGAACAAGCCGAGCGCATCGTTGCGGCCATGAATGCGATACACGGTGTTCACGCGGGACACCGCGCCGTGCACGCCAAAGGATCGTGTTGCAAGGGCTCGTTCCGGGCAACGCCCGAGGCCGCGTCGCTCTGTATCGCGCCTCACCTGCAGGGCTCGGATATCCCGGTGACCGTTCGCTTATCCAACGGTTCCGGCCGGCCCACGCGCGCCGATGGGGCGCGTGACGAGCGAGGGATGGCAGTGAAGTTCCATCTGCCCGATGGGGCCACGACCGACATCGTCTCTCTGACGCTACCTGTCTTCTTCGTGCGCGATCCGGACGATTTCCTCGCGTTCCTCCATGCCCAGCGACCGGACCCCGAAACGGGAAAGCCGAACATGGATCGGATCGGAGCCTTCGTCGCGGAGCATCCCGAGACGCAGCAAGCGCTAGGGTTCTTGATGCTGTCGATGTCGCCCGCCAGTTTCGCCAACTGCACGTTCTTTGGGATCCACGCGTTCCGGTTCACCGCCCCGGAGGGATCGCAGCGATACGCGCGCTACCGCTGGATCCCTGAGGTGCCCGATGCCACGCTCACCGAGGAGGAGACCCGCCGGCTGGGGAAGGACTATCTCCACGAGGAATTGGCGCGGCGGCTCGCCGAGTCATCGATCCACTTCGAGCTCCGGCTGCAGATCGGCACCCAGGAAGACGATCCCAACGATCCGACCGTCCCGTGGCCCGAGGAGAGAGAGTCCGTCGCGATCGGCCGGCTCACATTGACGGACTACGCCGCCCGCGAGTGCGATCCGATGATCTTCGACCCCGGCCGCGTCATCGAGGGCATAGAACCGTCGGGCGACCGGATCCTCCTCGCCCGTTCGGATGCCTATTCCGTGTCGTTCGCCCGCAGAACGAACGGCTGAGCTCTACGAGTCGGAGCTCGGTAGGTAGAAGTCGTTGCCGGCGAAGCGGACCTCGTAGAGCGTCTTCTTCTTCGTCTTCCCCGGATCGAACACCGCGACGCCGTCGCTATCGGTGGTCGCCTCGGCGACGGGCTCTCCCTGCGCGAACAGAGTGACGAGAGCTCCGGCTATGGCCGTCGAGGAGTCGCCATCGGCGAGCTCCGCCGAGAAGGTGAGGTCGTTCTGTTTGCCGGTCGAGGTGAGCGTTGCAACCGAGTCTTCGCGGAACACCGCGAACGGACGCCGGGCCTCCGAGCTGTTGTACAGGTCGGCTTTGCCCGAGTAGGCGACGACCAACTCGTAGGTACCCGGGGGAAGGTTGAGGTCGAGATCGGCGCTCGCCGTTCCCGTGGCATCGGTTACGGCCTGTGTCTCGATGAAGCCCCTGCTCCCGATCACCTGGAAGGTGAGGTTCTCGTCGGCGATGCCGACGCCCGACTCATCGGCCAGCCGTGCCGATGCCGAGATCCCATCGCTGTACTGGCCTGACTCTGGAGCGGCGCCGAGGAACGCGACGGAGGTGTCCGTCGTCGTCGGCGTGGGAGTAGGGGACGGACTTGGAGCCGTCGCGGCGATGGACTGCACCGCAGTCAGAGCGTTCACGCGACCGTAGCCCGAGGCGGGATCGTAGCCCGGCGCGTAGAGGTCGTCCGCGGTGGAGATCAGAGCTTCGATGACACGCTGCGCGTTCTCCGCGTTGCGAACTCCGGCGAGCCGGTCGTAGACGAGCGCGGCGACGCCGGCAACGTGGGGACTCGCCATCGAAGTCCCGTCCAGACCTCTGTAGCCCGAGAAGCCCTCGTTGCAGTTGTCCGCCTCGACGAGGTAGGTCGACAGGATGTTCTCGGCGTGGAAGTCGCAGGCGATCTGCCCGCTTCCACCGGGAGCGAGGACGGCGGGGCCGACGACGTCTTCGTTGTCGTCCTTCACGGGGAAGTTCCCGAAGTACGAGTTGAGGTCGCGGTTGTCGCTCGAGCCGACGCAGACGATGTCCTCGATGATCGCGGGATAGCTGCACAGGGGAAGACTGGTGTTGCTCGCCGCTGCGACGATCACGACGCCGCGGGCCTGCGCGTACTCGATCGCCTCGGTCACCTCGGGGAAGAGATCGCCGAGGAGGACCTCGATCCCGGCCACAGCTTCGATCGTTCCGATGGACATATTGATCACATGGGCACCGGCATCGGTGGCGGCCCGGATCGCTCCCGGAAGGGTCTGATCGACGATCCCTTCGCCGTTGGCATCGAGGATCTGGATGGGCATGATCGTCGAGTCGGGTGCGACGCCGACGACGCCCTCACCGTTGTTCGTGCAGGCGCCGATGATCCCGGCGACATGGGTCCCGTGGCCGTCCACATCCTGGGGGCCGTTCCCGTCCCCGATGAAGTCGCTGTCGGCGATCACGTCGACCTTGCCGGGGCAATTGAAGTCGGCGTGGTCGAGATCGAGACCCGAGTCGAGAACCGCGACCCGGATGCCGGCGCCGGTGGCTTGCGACTCCTGCCATGCCTCGGGGGCCTGGATCTTCCGCATCCCCCACTGGCCTCCGAAGATGATGTCTTGCTCGGGGAAGAGAGGGTCATTCGGCTCGAGAGGGTAGGTCTGGCGCGGAGCGGTCCCACCGCCGCCACCACCACCACCGGGCGATGAGGGAGACGAGGTCGGCGTGGGCGAGGGTGAGGGGCCTGCTCCGGCCCCCACGGTGAGCGTGACTGCGATGTCGGAACCCTGGAACGCGGTAACGACGACGTAGCGGGTGTCGGCGGGCGTCGCCACGCTCTCATCGGTCCCGGGCTCGAACGAGCTTCCGGTAGAACCGCAGTCGGCCCCGTAGAAGATGATGTCGAGGTCGTAATCGCCGGCGGCCTGCCCGGCCGCGGTGGTCGTGGTCCCGGTCACGTCGAAGCCCTCGGGGAGGACGAACACCCAGGCGTCGTCTCCCTGCGAGGCGGGGATCTCGGGACAGGACAGCTGCCAGTCCGTATCGGTCGTGCTCAGGCCGAAGATGTTCGAGGTCGCGATCGTGCCTTGGTCGGTGTGGGGATCGGCGGCTTGCGCCGAGTTCGTCAATACAGGTAACAGAGAAAGCCCCATCGCAAACAAGGTGACGAGGGCCGCGAGGCGCGCCCGCGTGGCGACTGACGACATGCATATCCCCTTTGATATGGCGGGCCCGCAGTCCGCCCGCGTTCGGGGGGAGGGTTAGGCGAGCGACGCGTCGTTTCCTGCCTAGCCGCCCGATGGCCTCGGATTGGCCGCGAGTGTCTCCGGCAGCGAATCGACGCCCTTACGGACGAATCCCTTCAGCATGCTGCCGTCATTGCGTGCCACCATCCCCAGGAGGATCTTGCCCCTGAGCGTCGTGGGCTCCCTCTCCCAATCCACATGCACCTTGCTACCGCCGTCGTCCGTCGGCGTGATCGTCATGCTGACCCCGAGACCAGGCCGGCAGAAGTTGCTGTCCTGCACGGTCCACGTGATGGTGTTCGGTTGCGACCAGTCGTAGCCCTCGCGCGCCCATATGTTGAAGGGCAGCCCCGATCCCTCTTTCACGTCGGCGGTGTCGTGCCCGACCGAGTAGACCTCGTAGTACTTCGGCGCGAGGTCCTTCCAGAGTCTGGGGCGCCGGTCGCTGAAGTCGAGCATCGCCTCTCGGATCTGCTCGGGCGTGGTGGCCGTGTCGAAGTCGAACGACACCCTTGCCATCGTGGCCTCCTTGCTACCTTGTGCCGCACCCCGTCCAGTGTCGCAACCGGCGCCCGAAGGGTCTAGGGGTTTCCGGGCGGACGTGCCATCATTAGCGCCGCGCAAGGGAAGCC
>JBOGXG010000199.1:0-3753 GCA_050694195.1 Actinomycetota bacterium
GGGAGGCGCCGCCCTCGCAACGACGCTCCTCCGGGACGACCTCGTAGAGCGCGTGGAGGTGAACCTCGGCCCCCTGTTCCTCGGCGGCGGCGGTCCCGATATCGGCTCGCTCGGTCTCGACACGATCGGGGACGCGGAGCATTGGACCACCATCGACGTGTCTCGTTGGGGCGACGACGCCCTTATGACCCTCGAGAGGAGACGCAACTGATGTTCACGGGCATCGTCGGCGAGCAGGGAACCGTCAAACGGACCCGCGGCCGCGGGATGGTGCGGTTAGAGATCGAGGCGCCCCGCACGTCGAAGGAGCTCCGCGTCGGAGACTCCGTCAGCGTCAACGGCGTCTGCCTCACCGCGACGGTCACCGGCCGCAAGCGTTTCGAGGTCGAGGCGATGCCGGAGACGCTGGCGCGCTCGACGTTGGATTCGCTGGCCAAGGGATCGCTCGTGAACCTCGAGCTTCCGGCGAGGCTGAACGACCGGTTGGGGGGTCACCTCGTTCAAGGTCATGTCGACGGCATCGCGAAGGCGGTGCGCATCGAGGACGATGATGGCGCGCGGCTCATGTGGTTCGAGGCCGACGTGGATCAGCTTCGCTACCTGGTGCCGAAAGGGTCCGTCACGCTCGACGGCGTCTCCCTCACGCTCGTGGACGTCGGACACACGACTTTCCAGGTCGGGATCATCCCTCACACGTTGGAGGTGACGAGCCTCGGTCGTATCGAGGTGGGGAGCTACGTCAACGTCGAAGTCGATCTCATAGCCAAGTACGTCGAACACCTGACGGTCAGGAGATAGCGATGCCTTTAGCGAAGATCGAGGCCGCGGTAGAGGAGATCCGCGCCGGCCGGATGGTGATCGTGGTGGACGACGAAGACCGGGAGAACGAAGGGGATCTCGTAGTCGCTGCCGAGAAGGTCACTCCGGAGCACATCAGCTTCATGGTGCGCCACTGCTCCGGGATTATCTGCGTCCCCATGGAGGGTGAGCGCCTGGAGGAACTGAACCTCCCCTTGATGGCGGTAGACAACACCGAGTCGATGCGTACCGCCTTCACCATCAGCGTCGACGCGGTCGAGGGAACCTCCACGGGGATATCGGCGGCCGACAGGGCGACCACGATCAAGACTTTGCTCGACCCGGGCTCGCGACCGACCGATCTGGCGCGGCCCGGGCACATCTTTCCGCTGCGCTATACGACCGGTGGCGTTCTCCGACGGGCCGGTCATACAGAGGCGTCCGTCGACCTCGCCCGCCTCGCCGGGCTCACGCCGGCCGGTGTCCTATGCGAAGTCGTCAACGAGGACGGGACGATGGCGCGCATGTCCGACCTCGATCGTTTCGCGGCCGAATACGGCCTCCTGATCATCTCGATCGCGGATCTCATCAAGTACAGAAGACGGTGGGAGCGCCTGGTCACGCGCGTCACCGAGGCTCGTATCCCCACGTCGTTCGGATCTTTCAGCGCGATCGCCTACGAATCGCACGATGGACGGGAGCACGTCGCGCTCGTGAAGGGCAAGCCCGCGGGGAAGGAGAACATCCTTGTGCGGGTGCACTCCGAGTGCTTCACCGGGGACGTATTGGGGAGCATCAGGTGCGACTGCGGCACACAGCTGTCCGAGGCGATGCGGAAGATCGACGAGGAGGGCGAGGGGATCATCGTTTACATACGGGGCCATGAGGGACGCGGGATCGGGCTCCGGCACAAGCTGGAGGCCTACGCCCTGCAGGACAAAGGGTTCGACACCGTCGAGGCGAACGTCGAACTCGGTTTCTCGGTGGACTCGAGGGATTATGGCGTCGGCGCGCAGATACTCGTCGATCTGGGCGTGTCGACGATGCGCCTCCTCACGAACAACCCGACGAAGCGCGCCGGTCTAGAGGGCTACGGTCTCACCATCGTCGAGAGGGTTCCGCTCGAGAGCGTGCCGAACCCCGAGAACATCCGTTACCTCACCACGAAGAAAGAGAAGCTCGGACACCTCCTGGGCGGATTGTCCGAACCGAGCGTGGATACCGCCGACAAGTAAAGGAGCGCAGCATGACTCGCACGTTCGAAGGATCGTTCGACGCCAAGGATCTCAGGGTCGCGATCGTCGCGTCCCGATTCAACGAGACGATCAGCAGACGTCTCGTCGAGGGCGCGCTCGATCAACTCACGCGTCACGGTGTACCCGACGAGTCCCTGTCGGTGACGTGGGTGCCGGGGGCGTTCGAGATCCCCGTAGCGGCCGGACGTCTCGCCGCATCGGGCGAGGTCGACGCGATCGTTTGCGTGGGAGCGGTCATCCGAGGTGAGACCGCGCACTTCGACTACGTAGCCGCGCAGGCGATGAACGGTATCGGTCGGCTGTCGGAGACGAGTGGTATCCCCGTTACGTGCGGCATCCTGACGACCGAGAACACGGCCCAGGCAGAGGACAGAGCCGGCGGGAAGATGGGCAACAAGGGGGCCGAGGCCGCGCTCGCCGCCATCGAGATGGCGAACCTCCTCGCGGATCTTCCGAAGTCGCAGGGTTCCTTCTGATGCTGAAACTCGTCATCCCGAAGGGCTCGCTCGAGCGCGCCACGTTCGATCTGTTCGAACAGGCCGACCTCAAGGTGAATCGTGGGAGCGACCGCGAGTACCGCGGCTCGATCGAGGATCCTCGGATCGACTCGGTCGCGATACTTCGACCGCAGGAGATCCCGTCTTACGTGGAAGAGGGCTTCTTCGATCTCGGCGTCACCGGGGAGGACTGGATCGCGGAAACGGGCGCCGACGTCGTCAAGGTGACGCCTCTCGACTATTCGAAACAGACGGACAGGCCGGTGAAGATCGTTCTCGCCGCCCCTCACGATGCAGGTATCACGGCCCCCGAACAGATAAAGCCCGACGCGCGGATCTCCACCGAGTTCCCGAACCTAACGCGCGCCTACTTCGACAAGCTCGGTATCCCGGTCCGTATCTTCCTCTCTTACGGGGCCACCGAGGCGAAGGTTCCTGAGATCGTCGACGCGATAGTCGACCTCACCGAGACCGGCTCTACCCTCCGGCGTCATGGGATGGAGATCATCGATGTCCTGCTCGAGTCGCGGACTCACCTGATCGCCAACAAGGGGTCGTGGGAGGACGCCGCGAAGAAGGTCGCGATGGAGGAGCTCAAGATCCTCCTCCAGGGAGCCGTGGATGCCCGCGGGCGCGTGCTGGTCAAGCTCAACGTCCAGGAGGCGAGCCTCGAGAAGGTGGTCGAGTTGCTCCCGGCGATGCGTGCTCCCACCGTGTCGGAGCTCGCCGTCAAGGGTTTCTTCGCGGTGGAGACGATCGTTCCCAAGGCAACCATCAACACCCTCATACCGAAGCTGAAGGCGCTGGGGGCCGAGGACATCATCGAATTACCGGTTACGAAGATCGTTCCCTGAGGCGCTCACGGCGTCCCGCCTGCAATCCGCCGCGCTCGCCGTCACTGTGCTACCTTTTGCCCGTTGCATGGCGGGGGTGATCGAGAGCAGGGTAGACACCTGCCAGCCTCCGTGAGAAAGGAAGTGGAGTTAGTGGCTGAAGGTACGGTCAAGTGGTTCAGCAACGAGAAGGGCTACGGCTTCATCTCGCAGTCAGACGGTGAGGATGTGTTCGTGCACTTCTCGGCGATCCAGACTGAGGGTTACAAGTCGCTCGAGGAAGGACAGGCGGTCGAGTTCGACGTAACCGACGGCCCGAAGGGCAAGCAGGCATCGAACGTTCGGGCCCTCTCCTAAACTAGGTAGCCT
>JBOGXG010000200.1:0-6885 GCA_050694195.1 Actinomycetota bacterium
TCAGCAGTTTCCGGGACCAGGGCATGACATCCTACGTGTCTAGGTGATGATGACTATTACCTCATCGGTACCCGGGGGCGTCAACGAAGCGAAGGCATCATGAAAAAGCTCTAATGCCGGTTGCTACTGGATGTGGGGCGGAACCGCGGGGAGTGGGACGCCTGGATAGCGGTCGATCTCACGCTCGAGGATGATCTTGCAGTGGTCCTCCCGAGAGGCGAGTTTCCGGCTCACCTCGCGGAAGCCGAGTTTCTGCAGACGCCTCATCTCTCCTGCGTACGCTTTCCTGAGTCGCCCCTCTGGGCTCGTCAGGTACGCGTCGAGTGTGATCCGCTGCGTGACTTTCTTCTGTTTGCCTTCAGCCATAACCCAGGCACCTTAGCAGGGCGCCGGCGTGACGGGCTACAGCCATCTCCTCTTCTTGAAGTAGATGAAAAGACCCGCTCCGAGAGTGAGAGTGAGGCCGACGGCGAACCAGAATCCGAACAGCGATCCCTCGTCGGGAACGAGCGCGAAGTTCATCCCGTATACCCCGGCGACCAGCGTCCCGACTGCGAAGATAGCGGCCCAGGCACTGAGCTTCCGTCCCTGGACCGCCAAGGCTTCCGCCTGCTCACCCCTGATCAGATCGAGGACCGCCTGGCTCAGATCGTCCACGCTCGTCACCTGATCCCTTATCCGGAGCGTGTGATCCAGAACGTCGCGGAGGTGCACCTCGGTCTCGCCCTTGAAGAAGTCGTGCAGCGGCATGAGCGCGTCGAGGATGCGCGAGACCGGAAGGGCGTACCTCCGAAGGCGCGCCGTTCTCTGTTTCAGCGAATAGAGCTGTCTTTGAAGGGGGACGTTCGGGACCGAAAGTGCGATGTCTTCGAAGTCCTCCAGTTCGCCCTCGAGGCGATCGGCCTCCTCCTGGTACTCATCGACGAGCACGTCCAGCAACGTGTGCAGGAGGGCGGCGGGGTTATCGCCGAGCTTCTCGGCCCCCGCGCGCCATCGTTCCTTAGTGGCCTCGATCGTGCGCGCGGCACCGTGATGGATGGTCAAGACCTCTTGCTTGCCGATGAAGATGGACATCTGGACCGGTTCGAGGCCTCCATCTTGCGGATCGAGTTGATGTACGACCAAGAAGATGTGGTGGTCGTACATCTCTAGTTTGGGCCGCTGGCGCGGTTTCGTCGCGTCCTCCACCGCGAGGGGGTGCAGTTCGAACTCGTCGGCTAGAAGGGCGACGTCTTCGGGTGTGAGGTTGGCGCTGTCTGCCTCTACCCAAACGAGTGTGCCCGCCGTGGCCCTCAGCTCCGACAGGGTCGTGAGGTCGTCGATCTGCTCCCACCCGGCCGTGGCCGAATGGCATACGGCGAGAAGCATGCCGAGACTCTAATCCGAGCTGGTGGGGCGCTAAGGGAACCTAGCCCACTCGAAATGCATGCCGTCGGGGATCAGCCAGCGCCCTCCCCACGTGAACCCGTGATCCTCGAAGACGCGCACGACGCGCGGATCCTGATCGGCCTTCGTGCCGAACGCGTTCTCTGCCACGTTCACGTCTACGGCGATACCCCAGGAGTGATGCGACAGCCTCGACCCGGCACTCGATCCGACGAAGCGGGCGCTGTAACAGCCTCCGTAGTCGCTTGGATCCACGAGGTATCCGAGTCCGGCCGCACGAAGCTCGGTCAGCGCGCCACGCAGCTGGCCGAACAGCCGCCGATGGCACGTCACGTCGCCGATGATCGGGACGGGGCCTGCGCGGATGTTCCGCCGGAGCCAACGTTCCTCGATCTGTAACGAACCTCCCGCTGCCGGTTTCGCCGCGAACTCTCCGAAGACGCGTTTGATGATGAGTTGCGGAAGCACGGCATCGCCGTACCTGAGGTAAGGGCTCTCGCCCTGGAGCCGCACGCGCAGACGCTGGCCGGTATCGAGCAGCGATCTGATCTTCCTCTCGATCGCCCGCGGCCGCGCGGCCGCGCTCAGGTGCGCGAGAACGAAGCGGTCGGACCCTTGCCAGTCGGGGTCGGGGGGGCCCGCGACGAGCGCCTCGTACCCGTTGGCGGTGCGATCCGCGACGACGCCGGCGACGCTGCGGCGGCCGATGTCCGTCGTCACGCGGAGACCGACACCCGCGCCGCGCAGTTGCTCCTCCGTTTCCGCGATGAGCATCTGACGATCGCCGAGCGATGAGATCAGGGTCCCTTCAGCCGGGGGAACGAAGCGCGCGTACTCGCGTGGCTCTATGACGGCGACCTCGAACGGGATCGCGAGTCCGTCGCCCGGCGCATCGACCTTGGTCCCGTCGCTGCTGTGGGAGGTTCGGATCCATTCGAGCCCCGCGACGATGGTGGTGGCGTCGCGCACTCCCGCCATCCCCTCGATCCGGCGCTCCGCGCTCCGCGGAAGGCCCCCGGGCGTCCAGGCGAGAAGAACCGTCCGGACCGGTTCGCGGCGCGCCGGCGCCGGCGCCGACACCGAGTGGGACGGCGCGACACGCGACGGGGGAGGCAAAGACTCCTCGGAGATCGTCTCGGCGGTGACGACGAAACCTGTGCCCAGTGCGACCCCGGCGACCGCTGCGACGAGTGAACGGAAATGACGACGGAGGTTCACCGAAGGCTCCGGGCCATCAGTTCCGCTTCGGCCCGTCCGAGGGAGGGGGCCGCGATCGCTCGATAGACGCGGTCGTCGACCCACTCGAGCTCACCGCGTTCGGCGGACCAACGCGCGTCTAGCCGACCGATCCGCACTGACTCGAACGTTTCCGACGATGGCGGGAGCTCAGAGACCCCGAAGATCTGCGTCAAGCGGATCCCGATGCCGTCGTACTCCACCTCGGGTCGACGGAAGTAAACATAGGCACCGGTCACTCCCCGCGGCCCCGAGGTCGTATAGGCCGCGCTCTTCTCGTACCCGATCGGAAGGTAGGCCGGCAGCTGCGCGCGATGGATCTCCCCGATCGCGCGCAGCGATGCGTTCTCGACCCCGGGGGGATAGTCCGCCTCGTGGCCGACGAAACCGGTGGATCCGGCGACCTTGAGTAGTTCCTCGCGCGCCATGTTGGTCTCGATGTGCAGCCGTCGCGAGCGGCCAAAGAGATCGAGGCTCCGGCGCAACGAACTGTCTGCCGGACGGTAGTAGGCGACCCCACGATCCATCCGGATCCTCTCCGAGAGTTCGGGACGTGTGGAGGCGGCACCGCCGCGGCTGAACGTGACCTTCAGCCAGTTCATGCCGCGCGCGTAGCTGAGCACGAGCGAGCCGGTGTCCGTCCGGCCGTTCCGGTAGGTGGGTAGACCCGCCGTGTACGAAGGGGCGTACGGCGGTCGGGCTCCGTCGCCGGCACGGAAACCGCCGCTCTTCACGATCCCCTTGACGGGGACGCGGAAGAGCGAGTCGGGAAGGTCCGACTTCGCGAACGACGTCGCCCGGACGGTGAGCCCGGCGGTCTCGCTCCCCGGTTCTGTGACGGAGAACCTCAGCGGGAACCAGGTGGCGCGATCGATCCACAGTTGAACGGTGGCCTCGGGAGAGAAGCGGCGCCACGATCCCCCCGCTTGAAGCGTGTCTACGAGCGGGCGCGCGTCCGAATAGGCCAGCCCGAGCCGATACGCGGCGCGGCCGGACACGCGCGTCTCACCCAGCACCGAGAAACGATCGGAGGTCGCAAGGGTTTGCAGCGGCAGGACGATGTCGGTGGGCAAGGCGGTGGTGCCGTCGAACGGCTGTCTCTGAGTCAAGGTCCTTCTCTCCATCTGGCCCGGTGTCCCGCACACCGGTAGCGCTTCAACCGGGCATATGGACGGCTCCCTGATCGACCATCGCCGCGCGGTCGCCACGATGTCGACGTCGTTCGCCGGCCAGGAGTCGTCGGGATAAGCCGTGAGGTCTCGCGTGCGTAGCCGGAATCGCTCGGGAGCGTCGAACCAGACCTCGGCGACGAGGCGGCGTACGTCGACCCGTGGATGCCAGCCCCGTTCCTCGATCTCATAGGTCGCTCGATAGCTCTCCAGGGATCGAGCCGCGTTCTGTACGAGCGTCGAGATCTCCCCGGCGCCGGCGACCTGCGGCGCACGGTCCCGCCACAATTCCGTGCCTCCGGCCAAGAACAGCACGGTGACGACGGCGGCCGTAGCGGCGATCCGCAGGAGCCTGTGTCGCTCGCGTCGTCGGCCGAGCAGAGGCGCCTCCAGTGCGATCCGCTCCATCACCTTGGAGCGGAGGTCGGGGACCGGGGGGGCCGGCTGCAAACGAACCGCGCGCTTGACGCCGCGAAGCGCCGCCTCTTGCCTCCGGCATACGCCACACACATCGAGGTGAGCTTGGATATGTGTCGCCGTACGACCGTCGACCTCCCCGTCGATGAAGGCGGACATCTCGGTGCCGACGTGTTCATAGGCGAGCTCAGCCATCTCTCACCTCGGCCTCCGTAGCCATCCCCAGTGCCCGCGCCAATCGTTCCCTTGCTCTGTGAACGCGACTCTTCACGGTTCCTACGGGAAGACCCATCACCAGCGCCGCATCTTTGTAGGAATCGCCGAAGACGTCGATCAGGACCACCGGCTCACGAAGTTCGACAGGAAGTTCGGCGAGCGCCTCCCTGACCTCGACGCCGGACGTCTCGTCGCTCTGTCCCCTGGGTGGTTCCATCTCCAACCGCGTCTGGGTCCTGGTCGAGCGAGCCGACCGACGGAGTTCGTCGTAGGCACAGTTACGAGCGATCGAGAAGAGCCACGTCGAGAACTTCGAGCGTCCACGGTAGTCATCGAGGTGACGGAACATCTTGAGGAAGGTCTCCTGTACGGCGTCCTCGGCTTTCGCCTCGTCGCGCAGCAACCCGATGCAGAAGCGCCACAGGTCGGCCTGGAAGGCCTGGACGAGTTGATCGAACGCGCCGAGATCTCCGCGCTGTGCGGACCTGAGTGTTGCCGGATCGGGCTCGTGCATCTCTCTCCCCGCGCGCAACTACCCGGCCCTATGTTCGCACTCCATTTAACTTCGACGCTGCGATGCGTCCAAAGGTTCATCCAGGCAGGCCTCGATCGGGCCGGATCCCTCGTCCGGCCCTACAGATGAGACGAGGCCTGCGGACCGTTGGTTCAGGCGGGCATGCCGCGATTCGCCCACTCGAGAGCGTCGGTGAGGACGTCGAGGCCCTCATGAAGGTCCGCGTCGGAGATCACGAGGGGCGCGAGGAGGCGAACGACGTTGTCGTAGGTCCCGGCCTTGAGGATCAGCACCCCGTTCTCGTGGCAGCGTTTGATGACACCGGCGGCCGCCAGCTTGTTGGGTTCCTTCGTCCGCTCGTCGACCACGAGCTCGAGACCGACCATGGGGCCGAGGCCGCGCACCTCGCCGACGATCCCGAGGGCATCCTCCAACGGCCGCAGCCGGTCCTGAACGATCTCCCCTTGGCGGGTCGCACGTTCCAGGAGGTCCGTCTCGGTCAGTTCCTCGAGCACTGCGAGCGCGGCGGCGCAGGCAACGGGGTTGCCGCCGTACGTTCCGCCCAGCCCGCCGACGTGGACCGACTCCATCACGTCCGCGGGACCGGTGACACCGGCCAGCGGGAGGCCGGCGGCGAGGGACTTTGCGGTGGTGACGATGTCCGGAACCACGTCGAAGTGTTCGATCGCGAAGAGCTTGCCGGTGCGACCCATGCCGCTCTGGATCTCGTCGTCGATCAGAAGGATGTCCCTGTCCGAGCAGATGGCGCGCAGCGCCGGCAGGTAATCGTCGGGCGCGACGACGAAACCGCCTTCGCCCTGCACCGGTTCGATCACGAGGCAGGCAACGTTATCGGCGCCGATCTGGGAATCGATCACGTCTGCGGCGAAGTCCGCACACGCGATACCGCAGGAGGGATGCTCCAAACCCAACGGGCAGCGATAGCAGTAGGCGAACGGGACGCGATAGACCTCGGGAGCGAACGGCCCCATCCCATGCCTGTACGGCATGTCCTTCGCGGTCAGGGTCATCCCCATCAGCGTCCGTCCGTGGAAGGCGTTGGAGAACGTGACGACGGCCTCACGCTCGGTTGAGTAACGGGCGATCTTCACGGCGTTCTCGACCGCCTCGGCACCGGAGTTCGCGAGCATCGTCTTCTTGTCGTGCTTACCGGGCGTTACGCGATTGAGCGTCTCGGCGAGCGCGACGTACCCCTCGTACATCGCGACGTGGAAGCACTCATGAAGGTAGGCATCAACCTGCGCGTGAACGGCATCGAGGACCCTCTGGTTGGCGCGACCGACGTTCAGCACGCCGAGTCCTCCGGCGAGATCGATGTAGGTGTTCCCGTCGACGTCGGTGAGACTCGCCCCGGCCCCCCCGGACACGAAGATCGGAACCGTGTTGAACACGGCGCGTGGGATGGCGGCGTCCCTCCGCTTACCGAGTTCCACGGAGTCGGGGCCGGGCACGTCCCCGTTAACCCGTCGAGTCATGTCGTTCTCCTCGCAAGTCGATGGGCCGCCGCACGGAGAACGTACACCGGCGCGCTCTTTTCCGGGCGGCGGATGAGCCGGCCCGTTCTGTACGATCTCGTAGATGCCGCTTCATCTCTCTCCGAGGGTCGACCCGACGACTTCGTCGTGCTGACCAGGCTCTGGGCCGCACCCTGTTCGCTCGTGGGGTTGGCGTTGTCGCTCTTCTTTCGACGTCGCTACGTGACGCGGGGCGTGATCGTCGCCGAAGGCGCGGCGTGGCCCCGGCGGCTGGGGTGGAGGTTCCGCGCGATCACGTTCGGCCATGTCGTCCTGTGCGTCGACGAGTTGGACCCCGCCACGTTGAAGCACGAGCTCGTCCATGTACGCCAATACGAGAGATGGGGTCCTCTCCTCTTCCTCGCCTATCCCGTGGCGTCGCTCGGGATCCTCGCGCGCGGAGGCCGGCCCT
>JBOGXG010000201.1:0-7454 GCA_050694195.1 Actinomycetota bacterium
CTCATAGAGCCAGTGCCGCGGGGCCGCCGTCGTCCCCGAAGGGCTCATCCGGATCGTCGCCCGCGTCCCGCTCGTAATCCTTCATCCGTTCGGCGATCGCGCGGAGAGCGGTGGGCACCCTCAGCACCGCGACCGCGACGATCGCGGAAGGCGCCGCGTCGGCGACGACCTCGTACCAGCGCTTGTCCAACAGGCTGGCCGATGCGATCCAGATGATGAGCAGGGCGATGAGGAGCGTTAGCAGACGGCGGCCGATCTTCCGCTCCGACGCCGTCTCGAAACGTTCCCTCATGGTGCGCACGGCCTCGCGGCCGCGCGCTCTCCGGATGCGCCACCAGGTCTCGCGTGCCGGATAGAAGCGGCCGAAGGCCTCGACGAAACCCCACACGAGTACGGCGACCAGCGCCGCGATGATTCCCGAGGTCATCGCGACAGACTAGCTACCGCCGAGAGGTTAGGGGGCCGCGTTCCCCATGGGGACGGTCAGTGAAACGTCCGAGATAGCGACCTCGCCTGCTGCGTTCGACTGGAGGTACGTCCTCTCCTCGTTGGCCGTGATCTCCAGCTTGAGGCTGTGCCCGGGGAGGAACTCGTAGTGGTTCCCGTTCAGCTCGGCCACCACGGTCTGCGACTCGGCGCTGCCGAGCCGGAACACGCCCCGGTCGACGAGCGTCTGCGTCGCGCCCACCTCGTCGACGTCCCAGAGCCGGAAGGCGAGGTACATGTTGGCGACCTCGGGGTCTGCCGTCAGCGTCACCATCGGGAAGCCCAGCATCGTCAACCCATCGGGAAGATCGACCGAAGCGGCGACGTTCCCGGTGGCCACCGTGGTATCGGTCACGAGGCACTTGTTCTGCGACTGTCCGAGAGGCACCGGGTCGATAAGGCTTGCGTGGGGATCCACGACCGACGTGTCGACCGTCCCGTTGAGCGCCACGAGTTCGTCGTCGAAGGTGGCGTCCGATGCCGACAACCCGTCCCAGACATCGGCGGTCCTCGTAGCGTCCGTAACATCGGAGTCGGCGCAGACGGTCTTGGAGGACTCGATCACCGCCTCCGGTTCGGCCCCCCTGCGGCGCAGGTAGAAGTCGAACCAATCGTTGAGGACGCCCATCTGATAGACGGTGTCGCTCTGCGGGTTCGAGGCGGCCGCGTGGCCGAAGTCGTTGAGAAGAACCCTGATCGGATAATCGGGGTCCTCCTGCTTCAGTCGGTTCGCCATCTGCACCGGCTGGATCGCGCCGAAGATCTGGTCGGTCCACCCGTTGATCGAGAAGATCGGAACCTTGGCCTTCCGAGGGGTGTAGTACGCGGAGCGGTTCTCCAGAGCGGAGCGGAAGAGGTGCGTCGCCACCTCGTCGTTGTCGTAGGGCTCGCCGTCGAGGAGCCGCGCGATCCATCCGGTGAGATAGCCGGGCAGATGGCCACCGGATTTTGCGTTGAGGGCCGCTCGGAAGGCCGTGATGAACGACTCCTTGGGCACGCCTGGTCGCTCCGCGAGGCGCTCATCGAGGTCCGCCGGGGGCATGTGGCCTGCGTGCGGTACCCCATTGGGCGCCAGGGCGGTCATGAGATCGGTCCAGCCGGTGATCGGGGCGACCGCGGCCAGCTTTATCTTCCGGCCCTTCGGCGACTTCCACTTGTTCATCCGCGCGAGCTGCCACACCGACCCCGCTCCGTAGGAGACGCCGGTCACGCCGACGCGCCGCCGCTTCACTTTGACGTCGGTTCCCGCGAGCAGGGTCCTGTCGACCATGCGCCCGATCAGATGCTGTGCGTCCTTGACCTCCATGTCCTTGTGCGCCACGTGCGGTGCACAGGCGGGGCTGTCGTCGTAGAGAGCGGGGTCCGCGTCGGGGGCTTGGATCGAATCGTCCAAGCACTTGCTCTCGTTGTAGCCCCGGGTCGTGTAATTCATCACCGCATAGCCGCGCGAGGCGAACCACGCGTTGTTGTAGTGGAACTCGCCTCCGGTACCGGCGATCGTGTCGGTGTCATCCTGTTCCTGATCGCCGTCCCAGCGCTGCTCGTAGGTTGCCTTCGTCGCATTGATGTGATGGAGGATCACGATCATCGGGAAGGGGCCGTCGCCCTTGGCGGGAAGCGTCACGTCGGTATCGAGCGCGGCCGCTCCATCCTTCGTCGGGACCATCCCCGTGCAGAAGCGGAACTTCTTGCCCTCGAGCGTCTCCTTGGTGCACTTCAGCGGCGCCTTCGCGCCCTGCGCCGGAGGAGCCAGCGGCAGGACCAATGCCGAGGCGATCAGCGCGATGGATAGAGAGGTGGCGAGTCGGCGCATGTGTAGTTCTTCTCCCTATTGGCTACTGGGTGTCGGAGAGAACCCACGCTAGCGCGGAGCCCGAAATATACCTATCGGTTTGCGCAAAGTGCGTATCTGGATTTCTGTGGTCGGGCCGGAACGCCCGGCGGTCTATTTCGGGATCTTGACGCCCTTGCCGGCCGTGTAGGTGAAGGTCGCTCCTCCGCCCTGGCCCCCCTGCCCGCCGTAGAGGCACACGATGACCTTGGTCATGTCGGGCGGCACCTTGGCGGCCTCGCCCCCGGCCTCGCGGGTGTTGTACTTGATCGTGTAGGGGGAGCCCGCGTTCAGCGGGTCGCCGGCTACGTCCTCGGGCGTGCCGAACTCGGCGTAGAAGTAGATGTCCAGGTCGATGTGTCCCTGGCCCCCGGTCGCCTCCAGGACGAAGTTCTTGTTCCACGTGGCGGGATCGATGTCGAACTCGTAGCCGATGATGCCGTTGGCCGTGCCCATGGTCATGATCGATGCGCGGCGGTGAAGTCCCGCGTAGCAACCCGAATCGTCCGTATAGGGGGCCGGGAACGCGACGGATCCCTCGACCTCTTGCTTCTTGCCCTTGCCCTTGCCTGCCGAGGCAACCCCCGGAACCAATGACATGGCGATGATCGCGGCACCCGCGACTGCGAAGACCTTCTTCATAGTGATCGTCCCTTTCGTGGCTTCCGTCCCTCCCCGCAATGGTTCGCCGCGTCGTGACAGAAACCTGCCCCTACAGGACCACCCGAGGTAAGGGGCCGGTGTCGGCGTCCTCGTCGCCGGGCACCTCGTCGTCGGGCACGGGACGTCCGGGTCGCCACCCGGCCGCGTAGGCGGCAAGGAGGCGGTAGAAGAGCTTCGGCCTGCGGATCCGTTCGAGAACGATGGTGCCGTGATCCCCGAGATCCAGCTCGATGTCGCCGTAGCCCAGGAGCCGGCCCCAGACGCCCCGCGCGAGGGCCGCGTTCCTCACCCGTTCGAGCGGGATCGACGTCACCTTCCGCCGTAGCAGCCCCGTCACCGCCAGAACTCGGCGTTCGGTGACGGCGACCTCCTCGACCCTCCATCTCAGCGCCGCCCACATCACCGGCAGGGACATCACGATCGCGACCGCGCCCGCAGCGACATCGAGCCATTCGCTGCCATCGTCGGGGCTCACGAAGGTGGCGGCTGCGACCACCGGCGCGGTCACGATGACGGCTCGTACCAGGGGCCTCAGCAAGACACCCAGGTGACGGCGGGTGAGGAGATCGACATCCTCGCCGTCGGCGAGGAACCGCTCGATGCTGGTCACCACCCCACGATAAGACGAAGGCGCCCTACCGGCCCGGACTAACCGGCGGGGCTATCGCTCCACCACTGGAGCCAGAGCCTGCGCGATTGACGCAGGTAGTCCCGCTCGCGGGAGAAGACCTCGAGCGTCACCGTTCCGTCGTAACCGGCCGACCGTAGAAGCCGGATCGTCCCCCGCCAGTCGACGCTGCCTGCCCCCAGGGGAAGGTGCAGATCCTCCGCGCCCCCTCGGTTGTCGGAGACATGCACGTGAGCGAGGCGGTCGCCGAACGCCTCGAGTAGCGACGCCGTGCGGTTCTTCTCCCCGAGACCCAGGCGCAGGTTCGCGTGCCCCACATCGAGGTGGAGGCGAGCCTCCGGCACCGCGTCGAGGATGACCGCGAGTCCGGCGATCCCCGAGAACATCCGGTCGTCGTTCTCGACCATGATCGTGATACCCCGTGACGCCGCGTCCTGCGCAAGCAGCTTGATGGCCTCCGCGTTCATCATCCGCACGTTGTCCTTGGAATGGAGTGGGACGCGCTGATCGGGATGGACGTTCACGAGCGTCACGCCGGCGTCGGCAAAGCAATCGAGGGCGCGCTTGTACAGATCCCTCGCCTTCGACCTGATCTCTTCGAACGGCGACGCGATCGGTAGATGCCAGGCCGTGTGCCCCACCGCGGAGAGTCCGAGGTCCGACATCAGTCTCCCCACCTCTTTCCCGTCGGGCAGCCATGCCGCGGGTGGCTCGAGCGTGAGATCGATGAAGTCGAATCCGTCCTCCGAGATCCTATGGATCTCCTTCAGCACGGATCGTCCCGGGAAGTTCATCGCGCCGACGAGCATCCGGAGATAGTAGCGACGCTGGTGCCGGGCGCCCGCGGAGGGTCGCTTTATCCTCGTGGCCGTGGAGACCTACGAGGCGATAATGACGCGACGTTCGGTGCCGAAGACGAGCGACGAGCCTCTCGACCGAACGCTGGTCGAGCGACTCCTGGAGGCAGGCGTGCGAGCACCGACCCACCACCTCACCCAGCCGTGGCGATTCGTGGTGCTCGCCGGAGACGCGCGCCGGGATCTCGGCAACGCGTGGGCGGCCGCGGAGGCGGATCGTGATCCGGAGAAGGTTCGGGCCAAGCCGCTGCGGTCACCGGTCGTGGTCGCGGTGATCGGCACGCCGAAACAACACCTTCCCAAGGTCCAGGAGATCGAGGAACATCATGCTGTGGGGGCCGCGATGCAGAACATATTGCTCGCCGCTCACGACGAAGGACTCGCCGCGATGCTGCGGACGGGGAAGTGCGCGTCCTACGATGAGGTCAAAGGGGTGCTGGACGTGAAGGAGGGCGAATACATCGCCGGCTTCATCTACCTCGGCCGTCCCTTGGGCGATGACGAGCGTCCGCTCACCAGGCGAACACCGGCCGCGGAACTGACCGAGTGGAGAGGCATGTGACCACCGAAGCCACACGGATCGCGTTCTTCGATCTCGACAAGACGCTCATCCCGGGCTCCAGCCTGTTCCTCCTGGCGCGTGCCGCCTACGAACGCGACATGTTCAGGGTGCGGGACATACTCCGCTTTGGGTGGGGGCAGGCGATGTTCCGTCTGAAGGGCGAGGACCCTCGCGGCATGGAGATGTCGCGCAACTCGACATTGGACTTCGTAACCGGCAAGAGCCAGCACCAGCTCTTGGAGATGGGGCGGGAGATCGTGGAGGAGCGCATCATCCCGCGCGTCTATCAGGACCTCGTGCAGGTGATCCAGACCCATCAACAACGAGGGGACCTCACCTACCTCGTCACCGCGGCCCCCATAGAGCTCGCCGAGACGATCTCGCGCGAGCTGAAGATGACCGGTGCGATCGCGACCGTTTCCGAGGTCGACGATGCAGGCTTCTACACGGGCCGTCTCGCGGGCGAGGTCATGCACGGCCCCGCGAAGGCCAAGGCAGTGGCGGAGATGGCTGCTACCCATGGGATCGAACTGGTGGATTGCGCTGCTTACTCCGACTCGATAAACGATCTGCCGCTCTTGGAATCGGTCGGCGATCCGCACGCCGTCAATCCCGAGCACGAGCTCAAACGGATCGCACGGATGCGCGGTTGGCACATCCACGAACTCCGCACCCGCCGTAGAGCGTTGTTGATCGGCATCCCCGCCGGCCTGGGAGGCGCCTCCCTGTTCGGGTCGGGGGTACTCCTCGGAATGTGGCTTCAGCGACGCCGAGCTACAAGAGAGGCCGGACCTCTTCGGCGAACCTGGTGGCGCATTCGGAGATGACGGGGGCCGGGCCGAACACGACGAGGTCCACCATGGTTATCCCTTGCTCACGAAGAGAGGTGAGGTTCTCCGCGATCACCTCCGGGGGTCCCGTCAGCGGAAGTTTTGGATGCGGCGAATCCGAGAACCACAGCGCCTGCTGGTAGAGAAGCTCGAAGGAGCCCCTGTCGCGTCCCGCCTTCTCGAGATAACGGTCGAGGACCTCGAGCCGGCTCCGGAGACCGTCCAGTCCATGTCCCTGCTCGCGCGTCGTCACCGCGGCCCACCCGTCGCCGTGCTTCGCGGCGCGCTCTAGAGCCCGGTCGCTGTGCCCGCCGACGATCAGAGGGATCGGTGCGGTGGGGGCCGGGAGGAACCCGGCCTCGACCCAACTGTAGAACTCGCCGTCGAACGACTCCGCGCGGCCGGACCACAGGACGCGCAGTGCCTCCAGGTACTCATCGAGGCGGGCACCCCGCCGCTCGAACGGGATCCCGAGAGCGTCGAACTCTTCGCGCATCCAACCGGTTCCCACGCCCAAGCGCAGGCGACCGGGAGCGAAGCGCTCGATCGTCGCGATTGTCTTCGCGAGAACTATCGGATGCCTGTAGGCGGCGACGAGGACGCCGGTGCCGATCGTGAGAGCGTCCGTCGCTCCGGCGAGCACCCCGAACAAGCCCAGCGGATCGAAGAACGGATCCTCCGCCGATAGGGCGTAGGCGCCGTCGCGGCTGTAGGGATAGGCCGAGCCGAGGTCCGTCGGCGTGAAGAGATGGTCGAACATCCACACGCCGTCGAACCCGAGCCTCTCCGCGGTGCGCGCGGCTGCAAGGATGTCGTCCGGGTTCGCTCCCGACTGCGCGTTCGGGATGTGCAGGCCTATCTCCACGCGGGCAGCCTACCTACATCTGCTCGGGCTCCGTCCGGCCCGTTCCGGGCCCGATCCTCATTCGAGGCTGAGGGGGCCGGATGCGAGCGTCATCTCCACTACGAGGCGGCCGCCCACCACCTCGGGCGACCCGTAGGTCGCGCCGGCGATCGATGGGAGTCGGATCGAGAACGGCTCCGGATAGTCCTCGGCACTGATCGTCAGGGTGCGGCCTTCGATCGCGGGCGTGCCGGCCGCCTGGCCCAGTGTTTCCGAGTTGACGACCACCTGCCCGTCGACGAACGAGAACGTCGCATCCCCTCCTTGACCGCGAACCGCCGCATCGAGCGCGCTCGCGCTGAGGGCCGCGGTGCCTCGGCCCCCGCCGGTCCGTACGGTTCGGTCCGTCCCGGAGATGATGTCTCCCAACTCGAAACGTACGTTCCTTAGCGACACGCGCACGTCTTCGAGAACGATGCCCCTCGCGGAGAGAGTGTCCGCGGTTACCTCGACCTCGGGGAAGTTACCGTCGAGCGCGTGCAACACGAAAGGCCACCCGCCGAGCTCCAGCCGCGGATCCTCCTCGAGTTCCAGCGCGGCCCCGACGCGTCCCGCGAGGCGATCCTCGGCCACCTGCCGCATGATGAAGTCGGCGGCCACGAACAAGAGCCCGACGACGGCGAGGAAGATCAAGAGGCGCCGCGCCATCACGAGGGTCCTGCGATCAGTAGCGTCACCGCGGTCACGTTGATC
>JBOGXG010000202.1:0-18139 GCA_050694195.1 Actinomycetota bacterium
ACCGGCCGGTCGTCGCAGACCGCCAGCACCTCCACCTCGTCGCCCACCGCCTCGACGACGGGAGCCCGGATGAACACCGCTCGGATGGGTCCGTCCGCTCCCCGCACCACGAGTTCGGTCTCGAACGAATCGACCTGCCGGCCGTAGGCATTCCTTCTGACCGTGATGTCGAGGACGTCCAAGCGGTGCGGCACCTCTTCATCACCCGTGATGGCGCACGCCATGAGGATCAAGCCGGCGCACGTCCCGAAGGTGGGCATCCCTCCGGCGATCCGTTCCTTCAGCGGCTCTATGAGGTCGAAACGATCGAGGAGCTTTCCGATCGTGGTCGACTCGCCGCCGGGGATCACGAGCGCCTCGACGTCGGCAAGCTCGTCGGCGCGCTTGACGATGCCCGCAGCCACCCCCGTCGAGTCGAGCGCGCGGACGTGCTCCCGAACGTCTCCTTGAAGCCCGAGAACGCCGACCTTCACGGTCGCACTCCCTACCAGCCGCGGCGCGCCAAGCGCTCGTTGTCGGCGAGGTCGGCAACGTTGATCCCGACCATCGCCTCACCGAGCCCGCGCGAAACCTTCGCCACGATGTCCGGGTCGTTGAAGTACGTCGTCGCCTCGACGATCGCCCGTGCCCGCACCGCGGGATCGCCGGACTTGAAGATCCCGGAGCCGACGAAGACGCCATCGGCTCCGAGCTGCATCATGAGCGCGGCATCGGCAGGTGTCGCGATCCCCCCTGCGGTGAAGAGCACGACGGGCAAGGTCCCGGTTTCGGCGATCTCTCGGATCAACTCGTGGGGAGCCTGGTGGTTCTTCGCTTCGGCCATCAGCTCCTCGGAGCCCATCGAGACGAGACGCCGTACGGCCGACGTGATGGCGCGCATGTGGCGAACGGCCTCGACCACATTGCCCGTTCCGGCCTCGCCCTTCGAGCGGATCATCGCGGCCCCCTCGCCGATCCGCCGCAGGGCCTCACCGAGATTCGTCGCACCGCACACGAACGGGACCGTGAAGTCCCACTTGTTCACGTGGTTCGTCTCATCGGCAGGTGTGAGGACCTCGGACTCGTCTATGTAATCGACGCCGAGGGATTGGAGCACCTGGGCCTCGGCGAAATGACCGATGCGGCACTTCGCCATCACCGGGATCGAAACGGCCTCCATGATCTCGGCGACCTTCTCGGGATCGGCCATACGAACGACGCCACCCTCGCGCCGGATGTCGGCCGGGACCCGCTCCAGGGCCATGACGGCGACCGCACCTGCCTCCTCGGCGATCGCGGCTTGTTCGGCGTTCGTGACGTCCATGATCACGCCGCCCTTGAGCATCTCGGCCAGCCCGCGCTTGACGCGGACGCCGCCGGTTTCTCTCGAGATATCCGTCACGACTCGCTCCCTCGGTGCTCGATGGCGGTCAAAGACCTAATCGTAGCGAGTCGCGGACGGTAGGCACCCGTCCCGGCCCCTGTGGGGGCCGGATCACTTGAAGCTGAAGCTCCCCTTGACCTCCCCCTTCTTGGAGGGAACCAGCTCGACCCAGATCGGGCCCGGCGCGAACGTCATGGGGTCTCCGGAGGCGGTCGTGAACGACGGCACCCCGTCCTTGTCGACGTCCCACCTGCCCTTAACGACCTTGCCGTCGCGGAACAGGAGCGCCTTGCCTCCGCTCAGCAGATCGATGTCGGGAGATGGGTTGCCGGCGACGTCGACGATCGTGTTCGAGTTATCGACCCGGACCTCTTGGATCAGAAGGTTCGGCACCTCTATCTGCTCGGCCTCGGCCGTCATGAACGGAGCTCCTGCCTCGGAGCGCGCCCACGCGTCCTTCGCCCACTTGTACTCGATCGTGTTCGACGCCGTGAAATTGAGCGAGATCGACCGCGCTTTCTTCGCGCCGGCCGGCACATCCCCGAACGTGAACACGTCGGTGCTCGGTGGGTCGACCTCGCGTTTCGCCGCGATCTTCTGCAGCGTGCCGACATCCGCGAAGAGGTTGTGGACCTCGAGAACGCCCTCGGGCACCCGGAAGAACGCCTCTACCGGATCGGTGTCCTCGTTGAGCGGGATGATGTCCTGGGCTTTCAATTCCTTGTCCACGATCGCGTTGGATCCCGAGTACGCCAATAGGTGTGTGAAGGGCTTGGCGATCTTGGGATCGTCGAAGCGCGCGCTCCTAACCGGGCCCCCCTGATCCGTGGTGCCGCAGTGGAATATCGCCATGAAGCGCGTGATGCCGCCCTCGACGACCTCCTCGTACACGAGGTCGGCGTCCTCGAGCCCACTCTGCGGGCGCGCCTCGGGGGAGTTCTCGATCTTCAGGGCGATCGCGGGGGTGGTCACATCGAGGCCCTTCGGCGGCTCCTCGCCGTTCAGCGGACACTTCGCCGGCTCCGGTTCGGGCGACGGCGACGGCGCGGCGGCAGCTTGGTTGTCGTCGGGTTCCTCGCTATTGCATGCGGCCCCGACGAGAGCGACCAACACGAGGGGGATGAGGATCAGACGCGCTTTATCTTTCAAAGGAGAAACTTCCTTTCACTTCGCCCGCATCGCTGGGCACCAGTTCGATCCAGATCGACCCGGGCGCGAACACCATCGGGTCTCCCGCCCGAGTCTCGAACGACACGGGATCTTCCTCCGACTCTCGTATCCACTTACCGGTTATCGCTCGTCCGTCGCGGAACAACACGGCTTTACCGGATCCCGTCGGATCCCCCACCTCGACTGAGGGATTGCCCGCCACGTCGGTGATCGTTTCGGAAAGGTTGACGTCATGCTCCTCGATCAGAACGTTGGTCACGCCGATCTGTTCGCCGGATTCGGCCATGAAGGCGCTGCCGGCCTGCGAGCGGAGCCACGCACCGTCGGACCACTCGTAGCCGATCGCCGATGCGCTGCTGAAGTTGATCGTGATCGACCCGGCCTTTCGCGAACGTCCTTCGAGCTCGCCGAACTCGAACAGTTCTTCCGACGGGGGCTCGTTGAAGTCTCTCTTGCCGATCCTGCGAGCCTCCGCCGTCTGCGCGTAGAGCGTGTGCTCGCTGCTCAGGCCCTCGCGAGGTATCCGCTCGAGCGCCCCCTCGGCGGTGTTCTCCTCGATCTGGACGATGCCTGCCTCGTCGAGCGCGTCCAGAACGGCTTGGTTCGCGCCGGAGAAAACCAGGATCTGGGTGAACGGACTCATGATCGCGGGGTCGACGATGCGGGCGCTCCTGACGGGCCCGGCCTTGGACGAATCGGAACAGTGATAGATCGCCATGAACCTCGTGATGCCGCCCTCGACGAGCTCCTCGAACACGACTTCGGCGTCCTCGAGGCCGGACAATGGATAGGCCACCGATGCGTTCTCGATCTTCACCGCGACCGCGGGTCTGTCGAGGATCGCCTCGTTCCGCGGCTCCTCGCCGCTGAGGGGGCACGTCGCCGGTTCGTCCTCGATCAGTCCCCCGACGACCGGCAGGTCTCCCGCCTTGTTTCCCAGCAGGAAGAAGGCACCGACGGCCAGGACGAGGACGCCCCCCACCCCTGCCGCGATCTTCTGGTTCCTGCTCATAGGTCTTATGTCTCCTTGTCATACACGCACGAAGGCGCGATGAGGCGGTTCTCAGCCCACGACGCGTGCCGCGGCGTGGTGAGGTCTAGGGCGGGGAAGTCCTACTCCCGGCAGGGCCGGACTCAACCACACGATGCCGCGAAAAAGCGCCATCCTTCTGGCGCCGGAGGGCACGTTATCACGCAGCCGGACCCTCGCTGCGGCAATGGTTAGAGGTCTTCGAGGAAGGCAACCCGCACGGCCGGAGGGACGTGAGCCGGGTCCTCGGCCACGAACCACGAGGCGGCGAAACGGCCGCGACGGGGCTCGGCCTTCGCGACCGCCGAAGCGAGGGCCGGGGGGTAGCGGGTGGTCGCCGCGGCGGCGACGTCGAGGGCCCCGCCGACCCGCGCACCCCCACGTACGAACGGGGAGCGGGCGAGGGGGCCGAGCCCGAGCGCGAAGGTCGTGGCACGGGCCTCGCCGGATCTGATGCGTACGAGACAATGCGCGAGCACGGCCTCGAGCTCCGTGCGCGTGTAGCCCTCGAGCAGCGCTCTCGACACCCCCAGATGGCCCCCGCCGCGCCAGGCGACGAACGCGTTCGGGCCGCCCTCCGGGACGATCCACAACCGTGGTTTGTCGATGCCGAGACCGGCGGCCAGGCCGCCCGTCAGGTGGTCGAAACGAGGGGACTCCTCCGCCCCGAGCGCACGGCCGCCCGAGTCGCGAAGTAAGGCCCGCCCCCGCGTACCCAGCCACAGGGCCAGTGCCGCCACACCGGCCACGCCGAGCGCGGCCCCCACGACCGGGGCCGCAAGGGAGATCGCACCCGCGGCCACGAGGACGATCGCGACCGCGCTCCCCGCCGCCTTTGAGAGGGAGAGAACCGGAACCCCTCCGAGGCCCCAATCGGATCCCGCGGCGGTGTCAGGAGAGGGACTCGGGTCTATCGCCATAGGACCATGATGGCGCATCGTCACCGCGGGGCCGGCATGCGCATGGCGAGCTCGTATATCGCTTCGACCCCCGTCGCGAGCCGGTTCCAATCGAACATCCCGGCGAGCCGCGAGCCCGCCCGCCGCAACTCGTCGGCGACGACAGGCTGGGTCAGGACCTCGCGGATCGCGGCTGCGAGCGGCGCGGCCTGTCCCGGCGGGACCAAGCGCGCGGAGCCCGCCGCGACTGCCCTGTACCCGGCGAGGTCGGAGCAGATGACGGGGGTGCCTGCGGCCATCGCTTCGAGAAGGACGATCCCGAACGACTCCCCCCCGAGCCCCGGAGCGCAATAAACGTCGGCCGCCCGATAGAGACGGGGCAGCTCCTCCTCGGCCACGCGTCCGAGGAAGCGAACCGGCACGTCGAGCTGCTCGGCCAGGGCTCGGCTCCTGCGGTCGAGAGGGCCGGTGCCGGCCACGAGCAACCTGGGGCCGAGGTCCTTCGCCTGCGCGAGCGCGCGGATCAGGGTATCGAGACCCTTCCGTCGTTCCAGCCGGCCGAGAAACAGAACGTTCGGCCCCCCGCCCAGTTCCAACGGCTTCGCCGCCGCGAAACGTTCGGCCTCGACGCCGTTCGGGGTCAGCTTGTATTCGCCCGGGAAGTACGCCGAGATCAACTCGCGCGCGGCATCGGAAACCGCGGTGCGCGCGTGGAGCCGGCGGATCGCCCTCCGCAACACAGGACGCGACGCTCCGTACCCGAGGCTGCCCTCGCGCGCGGCATGGAAGGTTCCGACCGTTGGTGCGTCGGTATTGAGGAGCGCGAGGAACGACAGACTGGGGATCAGCGGCTCGTGCAGATGGACGACGTCGGGCTCGAGGTCCCGCAGCGCGAGACGGATCCCGGTAGCTGCGAGGGGGCCGAACGCGAGAGGTGCGACAGAGCCATTCGCCGGAATCCCGACGGCCCGGCCGACCAGCTTCACGTCCTCCCCGCCCGCGAGTTGATGCGTCAGTGTCATCGAGGAGGGCGCGAGGATCTGCACCTCGTGACCGCGCGTTCGCAGCGTTCGACCGAGCGACCGCACGTGAGACTGCACACCTCCGACCCGGTCCCACGCGTACGGGCACACGATCGCAACCCTCATGGCGTGGCCCGGTCGGCTTTCCAGAAGGGTTGGAACACGTGCCATTCCTCCGGACGGGACGCGATCTGACGTTCCAGTTCCGTCGCGATGCGCTGCGTCAACTCCTGCACGGCCTCGGACCCTGTGGTCTTCGGAAGCTCGATCGGTTCCGTCATGTCCGCGACCCAGCCGCGCGTCCCATCCGGATGGGTCACTCCGAAGATGCCGACGACGCAGGGGGGCACGCCGGTCTGGATGGCGATCTTCGCCGCGCCGGCGGGGAAGTTGGCAGGTTCGCCGAAGAACGTCACCTCGGGCCCGGTCCCCTTTAGGTCACGGTCGCCGAGGATCGCCACGACCGCTCCGTCTTCAACGGCTTGCGCCAGTCGTTCGGTAACCCCCGGCTCTGCGGGATAGATCGTCATACCGAGTCGCGCGCGGTGCTCCACGAAGAAATCGAACATCCGCCGGGGCTTCAGGACCTCCGCGACGGTTACGAGCGAGAACCCTTTGGCGCCCACCCAGGCCCCCGCGGCATCCCAGTTCCCGAGATGCCCGACGACGCCGATCGCGCCCTTTCCTCGCTTCGTTACATCGAAGAGGTTGTTCTCGGTCGGGGACCTGAACCTCTCGAGGAAGAAGTCGCGATCCTCTCGAACGAGCGCGAACGTCTCGAGCCAATAGCGAGCGTAGGAACGGTAGGACTCGCCGACCAACCTCTGCACCTCGGCCGAGTCGGCCGGCTTCCCCGTTATGCGCGCCAGGTTCCTCGCCACCTGAGGCCGCTTCTTCGAGCGTCTCGCCGCGATGTCGCCGAGGAAGCGAGCGGCTCCGTAGGTGAGTCGCTCCGGCAACGCCCGGGCGACCGCCGACGCCGCGACGTAGAGGTAGTAGACGAGTTGGATGAGCCGTCCCTCGTCGGGAGGCCGGCGGCTACGGGGCACGCCTCTCCCCCTGGAGGTAGACGTGGACCACCCTCTGCACGAAGGTGACCGTTCCGAGCACGGCGAGGAGCCCCACGCCGAGGGGGACGAGGTCGAGGATCAACGCAGCGATGATGATGATCAGCCTCTCCGCTCTCTCGGCGATGCCGACGTCACACGTGAAGCCCAAGGACTCGGCGCGCGCCTTCGTGTACGAGACGAGGAAGGAACTCACTAGGGCCACCAGCGCGAGGAGCGCAGTGAGCTCCGAGTGATGGTCGGCGATGTCCGGATCCACGCCGTAGAGCCACGCGATCGGAGCGAGCACGAGGGCGTCCGAGAGCCTGTCAGTGGTCGAGTCGAAGAACGCGCCCCACTTGCTCGTGCGCCCCTGCGCCTTGGCGAGCGCCCCGTCGAAGGCGTCGGAGAACCCGGCGACGATCCCGACGAGCCCGGCGACGAGCAGCCGACCCTGGAGGATCAGAACCCCGACCGCCACCTGTAGCGCCACGCCGAAGACCGTCACCACATCGGGGCTGAGCCGCATCCGCGCGAGGCCGGCCCCCACCGGCCTCATCAGCCGGTCCCACCCCTGGCGCAGCCGAGCGTTGATCACGGCCGCATCCTAGCCACGCCCACCAGGCGCCATGGCGAGCGGGCCGACCTGTGACTCGACGGGTCGGCGCGTGGTCTGCGGGACCCGACTGCCGCGCCGACTACGATGCAAACTCCACACTTTGACTCGATATCTGGAGATCCAAAGGGGGCCTGGGTGAAGAGCTACAACACGGAGAACATCCGGAACATCGTCCTGGTGGGGCACGGCGGCTCGGGGAAAACGTCACTGGCGGAGGCCCTCCTCTACTGCTCCGGCGCGACCACCCGGATGGGCAAGATCACCGAGGGGAACACGGTGTGCGACTTCGACGAGGAGGAGATCCGAAAAGGCATCTCTATCTCGACCGCCCTGGCTCCCATCGAGTGGGGCGGTTGCAAGATCAACATCCTCGACGCGCCCGGCTACGCGGACTTCGTCGGCGAGATGCGCGCGGCGATGCGCGTCGCCGACCTGGCGGTGTTCGTCGTCTCCGGCGTGGAGGGCATCGAGGTGCAGACGCAGTCGGCATGGAACTACGCGGACGAGCTCAACCTCCCGCGGATGGTCTTCGTCAACAAGTTGGATCGTGAGAACTCCTCGTTCAGGCGGGTCCTCGAGGAGTTGCGCCAGACGTTCGGCAAGAAGGTGGCCCCGATCGCCCTCCCGCTCGGGCGCGAGCACGAATTCAAGGGCGTCATCTCGGTCATCGACGAGGAGGCCTTCGAGTACTCCGACGGCAAGCCAACCAAGGTCGACATCAGTGAGGAGAGGCAGACGCGTCTCCAAGAGGTCCACACCGATCTCCTGGACAGCGTCGCCGAGTCCAACGACGAGCTCCTCGAGCGTTACCTCGAGGGGGGCGAGATAACGCGCGACGAGGTCGTGAAGTCGATCCACGAGGGCATCGACGAGGCTCAGATGTTCCCAGTCGTCGTCGGAAGCGCGACGCACCTGATCGGTGTCGATCGCCTCGCCGACGTCATCGTGGCCGCCGGCCCGTCTCCTCTAGACCGTCCGCCGGTCGAGGGTCTGGATGGGACCACTCGTGAGGCCAAGCCCGACGCTCCCCAATCGGCTCTGATCTTCAAGACGACGACCGACCCCTACGTCGGCCGGGTGAGTTTCTTCCGCGTTTACTCCGGCTCGGTCAAAGGTGACACCGCGCTCTACAACGCGACCCAGAAGACGGACGAGCGGGTCGGTCACGTCTTCACGATGCGGGGGAAAACCCAGGAGCCGCTCAGCGAGGTCGTCGCGGGAGACATCGGCGCGATCGCGAAGCTCAATCACTCGGCCACCGGCGACACGATCGCCGACAAGAGCGCGCCGGTGGTCTTCTCCGGCATAGAAGCACCGGAGGCGCTGCTCCCGAAGGCGATCCAGCCGCGCACCAAGGGTGACGAGGACAAGCTGATGATCGGGCTCCACAAGATCATCGAAGAGGACCCCGCGCTCCGCGTCGAGCGCAACGACGAGACGCACCAGACGATCCTGTGGGGTATGGGCGACGCCCACCTCGACGTCGTTATCGAGCGGCTCAAACGCAAGTTCAGCGTCGACGTGGAGGAGGTTCCCTTCAAGGTCCCCTATCGGTCGTCCCTGCGCGCGAAGACCGAGGTCCTCGGTCGTCACGTCAAGCAATCGGGCGGTCACGGTCAGTACGGCATCGCGAACCTCAGGGTCGAGCCGCTCTCCCGAGGCGAAGGATTCGTTTTCGACGACAAGATCTTCGGCGGTGCGATCCCCAACCAGTTCATCCCCTCGGTGGAGAAAGGGGTGCGGGCCGCGATGGAGCAGGGGGCCGGATCCGGGTTCCCGATGATCGATCTCAAGGTCGAGCTTTACGACGGCAAGTACCACTCGGTCGACTCGTCCGACATGGCGTTCCAACTGGCCGGGTCGGCGGGACTGAAGGAAGCGGTCGAGAAGACAGGCCTCACGTTGCTGGAACCGGTGTGGTCACTCGAGGTCATGGTGCCCGAGGAATTCACGGGCGACATCATGGGAGATCTTCAGAAACGACGCGGCATACCGGAGGGCATCGATACCGTCGGCGTGACTCGTCAGATAGTTAAGGCGAAGGTTCCCTTCGCAGAGGTCACCCACTACGCGACGGATCTCCGCTCGATGACCCACGGGAAAGGCGCGTTCTCGTGGAGCTTCTCCCATTACCAAGAAGTGCCCCACGATCTCGCGCAGAGGATCATCGACGCCGCTCAGGCTGAGAGGGAAGCGGCGCACTAACCAGAAGGCCGGGCGGCCTCATGGATCAGAGCGCTACGGATGTCGCCACTGTTCCGGTGTATACGGTCGTTTCGACGCGCATCATCGTGCCGTGGAGGGCCCGCATCTTCGCGGTCCTCAAGATGCTGATCGCGTTCTTCTTCGCGTTGGGCGCGCTAGGTCTCGCGACCCGCGATGCCGAACTAGTGAGCGACTCCTTCTCGTTGGCGATCTACGTCGAGATGCTGATCGCCGCGGTCCTCTTCCCACTGGCGGCGCTCTCCGGATGGTCGAACATGCGCTCCGCGTTCGCCCGGAAAGCGCGGCTCGAGGTGCTTCCCGACAGGCTCGCGATCTATCACGGCGGCGTCTTCAGAGCACCGACGGCGATCGCGCGCGACGACATCGCCGCCACGGCATTCGATCATCGCCCTCGCGGCCGATTCAAGCGTCGGAAGGAGCGCGATCGTTTCGAGCTCAACACGGGTGGCGACGAGGGCCCTCCGGAAGTCGCGCCCGGCGAGCCGCGCTGGCTCTACTCCAGTGTCGGCGGGGCGCCCCTGCCTCTCCTCGGACAGGTGGCCGACGTTCCCAACGTCGCGGTGTTGTTCACCGAGCCCAAACGCCTGCGGCCGATCCGCAGATGGCAGAAGGCCTTCCCCTCGAAGATCCTGATCGGCCCTCCCCTCCACAAGCGCAACTCACGAGGTTTCCTGGCCAACGTGAAGGACCCCGAGACGCTCCGGGACGCGCTCGATGGATGGGGGATCGTGCGTCCCATCACCCGTGGTGACCTCGCCGCCAACGCTCCCCCGCCGGTGGACGCGAAAAGGGTTCGCCGGCTCCGCTGGCGAGACAACGCCATCCTGTTCGCGATCGTCGCCGGCCAGGCCATCATCCCGCTGGTAGTGGCCGCCCAGACCTAGTTTCTTCCGCAGAATCGCTGCGCCATGTGCAGCTCCGCTGCGCTAGAAAAAGGGGGCCGGGTGCCACTCGGTTTCTGATGCAGGAAATGAGCGAATAGCGCAGCAGATCTGAATCAGAATCACTGCGCGAAGCCGGGCCTCAGTTTCGCGTCGGTCTGGACCAGCATCTCGGGGAGGACCTTCGCGTCCCCGATCGTCGTCATGAAATTCGTGTCACCTGCCCAGCGCGGGACTACGTGCACGTGGAGATGCCCGGGGATCCCGGCCCCGGCGGCGGCGCCGATGTTGAGGCCCATGTTGAATCCCTCCGGAGCCATGGCGGCGCCGATCACCTCGGTCGCGCGCGTGGCGACGCGGAACAACTCGGTGCGCTCCTCCTCGGTGAGATCCGAGAGCCCACCGACATGTCGCAGCGGCGCGATCATCACGTGCCCGGTGTTGTAGGGGAACGCGTTCAGGAGGACGAAGACGTCCTTGCCGCGGTACAGGATGTGAGCCGTCTCGTCGTCGTCCGCATCGAGATGGTCACAGAAGACGCAGCCGGCTCCGGAGCCTGCGGTCGTCACGTATTCGGACCTCCATGGTCTCCACAAGCGATCCAGGTCGGCACCTTTTCTAGTAGCTGAGCTCTACGGCACGCCGCGCTGTCTCATCGGCGACAGTGGCGACGAATCCGTCGACCTGTACATCTCGATGCTCTTGCCCGCTCCGAGAGCGAACGGAGACGGTCCCGCTCTCGGCTTCGTTGTCCCCTACGATCAACATGTAGGGCACCTTCTGCAGCTGGTGGTTCCTGATCTTGGCCCCCATCGTGTTGTCGGAATCGTCAACCTCCACGCGCATACCCGACATCTTCAATGTCTCGGCGACCTTCTGCGCGTAGTCGAGATGGCGATCGGCGATCGGGATCACGGCCGTCTGTACCGGCGACAGCCACGTCGGGAAGGCGCCGGCGAAGTGCTCGACCAGGACGCCGATGAATCGTTCGATCGAACCGTAGAGGGCGCGATGGACCATGACCGGCTGCTGACGGGACCCATCTTGATCGGTGTACTCGAGGCCGAACCGGTCGGGCAAGAGGAAGTCCGCCTGGATCGTGGCGACCTGCCAGTAACGACCGATCGCGTCGCGCACGTCGATATCGATCTTCGGTCCGTAGAAGGCGCCGTCTCCCTCGTCCACCAGGTACTCGAGACCGGCCCGCTCCAACGCCTTGGGGATCGACTCCTCCGCGAGGGCCCACAGCTCGTCGGAACCGACGGACTTGGGGGGCCGGGTCGAGAAACGCACCCGATCGGGGCCGAGACCCACGGTTGCGTAGAGAGCTCGGAAGAAATCGATCGCACCCACGAGTTCGTCCACGACCTGATCCCGCCGGCAGAAGATGTGAGCGTCGTCCTGGGTGAAGCCGCGCGCCCGCAGCAACCCGGCGATCACGCCCGAGCGTTCGTAGCGATACACCGTGCCGAGTTCCGACAACCTCACCGGCAGGTCGCGATAGGAGCGCGTCTTGCTGCGGAAGATCAGTATGTGGAACGGACAGTTCATGGGCTTCGCGACGTAGTTGGAGCCCTCGATGTCCATCTGGGGGAACATGCTCTCGCCGTAGAAGTCGAGGTGGCCCGAGATCTCCCACAGCGTCGACTTGCCGATGTGGGGCGTGAAGACGGGGTCGTATCCCCGCTCGAGATGCATCTCGCGGGATAGGTCCTCGAGGGTCTTGCGCACGATCGCGCCCTTCGGATGCCATACGGCTATACCGGGCCCGACCTCGGGCGGCCACGAGTAGAGGTCGAGCTCGCGCCCTAGCTTGCGGTGATCGCGCTTCTCGGCCTCCTCGAGCCGGTGCAGGTAGTCGGCCAACGCGTCCTTCGACTCCCACGCGGTCCCGTAGATCCGCTGCAGCATCGGCTTGGTCTCGTCGCCGCGCCAGTAGGCGCCCGAACTTCGGAGGAGCTTGAACGCCTTGATGCGACCGGTCCCCGGCACGTGGGGGCCGCGGCAGAGATCGACGTAGCGCTCGTCGCCGTCGACCGTGTTGCGGTAGACGGAGATGACGGTGCCCTCCCCGGCGTCGCGCTCGGCGCCCTCCGCGTCCGCCGCGACACCCTTGATGATCTCGACCTTGTAGGGCTGATCCCTGAACAGCTCCAGGGCCTCGTCCCGCTCGACCTCGGCGCGCTCGAAGCGTTGGTTCTCCTTCACGATGCGCTTCATCTCCGCTTCGATACGCTCGAGATCGTCGGGAGTGAAGGGTCGTTCGACCTCGAAGTCGTAATAGAACCCGTCCTCGATCGGAGGCCCTATCGAGTACTTGGCCGCGGGATAGAGGTTCAGGACCGCCTGGGCCATCACGTGCGCGGTCGAGTGCCGCATGATCTCGCGACCGAGCTCGTCCGTTGTGGTGACGACCTCGACCTCGGCCCCCTCGGGGGGAACGTAGGCCAGGTCGCGCTGCGACCCCTCGGCGACAAGGGCGAGGGGCGCGCTTGCACCCGCCTCTTTCGCAAGGGCGAAGCCGTCCTTCTTCCCGTCGGCGACGATCGCGGCGCTCATGATCAGTCGATGCTACTTGCCCACGCCCGCTCGAACTCGCGCGCGTCCATCCCGATGACCCGTTCGAACGCGCGGTCGAGGTGGTAGCGGCGGGTCCCCGGAACCCTCGTCGCGCGGCCCAGCGTGACGTAGAAGCGTTGGAACCTCCGGAAGCCGAACCTCTCCACGAAGAATGCAACCGCCGATAGGCTCCGCTGGTACGAGCTGAACACGGCGGCACCGTCGCCGAGGAAGAACTCGTGATCCTGTGGAAGCCGCGGCCTCGACGAGCGCGCGGTCGCGTCGGCCGCGGCCACGGCCTCCCCGGCCCCGTCGACCCCGACGTATTGCGCGAGCCCCTCGTCGACGAAGCTGGGGGTGAAGGACCCACGAGAGCCGAGCGCGGCGACGTGTGTCAGCTCGTGAGCGAAGACATCGAAGAGGTCGCCGAACGCGACGCGCTCTGGGTTGACGATCACACGGACGCCCGGGTTCTGCGCGGGTCCACCGGTCCAGAAAGCGAACGCGAGGTAGTTCTGAACGGGGTAGGTCGACTGGATCATGCGCGCGAGGTCGGCAGAGGAACGCGGAGCTATCAGCGGAACGCGCCGGTGCCACGCCCGAGTCCAGTACTCGTCGACCAGCGAGAGCGCCCGCTCCGCGGCCCCCACCAGGACGCCGCCGACCTGCGGACATCCGCCGCAGCGGGCGCCGATCGCGAGGAAATGACGGCCGGGCTCCGTCGTCACGGGCGAGAAATCCCAGACGTTGCGAGCCGAGTACAGGCCGATGTCGTCGAGATCGTCGTCGGACACGATGCTCCATTCGCCGTCCACCTTCGCGAACGTCAGGTAGAGATCCTGATGGACCCGCCTGGCGTCGTAGCCGGCGAGCCGGTACCGCTCGTGCGTGAGCGGGATGGCGACCTCGTCTGCATCCGGATAGAGAGATCGATCGCGGTCGCGCACGAGATCGCCGACCGCGCCCCAGTCCACTTCCGCGTCGTACAGGCCAAGGTCCAGGTCGCCGAGGTGATCGAACAGCCGTAGTTGCCGGCTCCGGAACACTCCCGGAGCGTCCTTCATGGTCGCCGCGAACGCGCGGCGGTCGCGATCCCGTATCGCGTCGGCCCGCCTGTTGAGGAGGGCCTGGATGGCCTCCCTGTCGCCTCCATCGGGAGCCGGATGCGCCACGCCGGGAGTCAGGACGGCGACCGCTACCGCGAGCGATGCT
This sequence comes from Actinomycetota bacterium, assembly GCA_050694195.1. Taxonomy (GTDB): domain Bacteria; phylum Actinomycetota; class CADDZG01; order CADDZG01; family WHSQ01; genus JBOGXG01. The sequence goes on from JBOGXG010000202.1 coordinate 14,028, forward strand.
ATGAAGCCCCGCCTCCGGCGGGGGGCGTGGCGTCTAAGCGGACTCGTAGACGTCGATGAAACGACGGTACTTCTGCGCGATGCGATCGGCGGCCTCTTCTCTCTCGACATCTCCGGCGAGGAAGCCCTTCAACTCGTCCCACCAGATCGTGCGTCCGATCGCGAAGCCGATGTAACCGGGGACGCCGGCCCCAGTCTTCAGCCAGTGTTCGACCGCGTCGTCGTTCGCTCCGCGTCCGAGCACGACGCACACGACGTTGTCGCGGCCTCCGGAGCGGACCTGCTCGGAGATCTTCTGGCAGTCGTCGCGTTGGTCGATCCCCTCGATCTTCCAGACGTCCGCCTCCACCCCGGCCTCTTGAAGGTCCTTGATCGTGGTGACCATGAGGGCGGGGCGAACCTCCTTGTCGTAACGGTCTGCGTCACCACCGACCGACGCGAGTTGCTGCTCTTCCGCCGGAACGAGGAGTTCGAACAGGAACTTCCTGTCGTTGTCGTGGAGCCAATCTGATAGACGCTTGAGGCGCTCGGTCTGCCGCTCGTTCATCCGCGCGTCGCCCTCGGGGTTGTACCTCACGAGGACCTTCGAGAACGTCGGGTTGAAGTCCTCGATGTGTCTCCCGAAGTCGTCCCCGTACTCGAAATCGAACTCGTCCTGTCCGCTCTTCTCGACGGGCATGGCGAAAACGAAGCTCTCTTTCTCGGCCTCCCTCACGACATCGGCGCCGAACTGCTCGTCGACGAGGATCCCGGCCGCATCCTTCGGCGCACCCTGCTCGATCGCCCTTCTGAAACCCTCGAAGATGAGGCGTTTCGCGTCGGAGATCGTGCGAGTCTGCTCGGCGTCCGGGGCACCCTGGATACCGAACATCTTCTTCTGGAAGGATCCCCTGTGGTCGAAAGCCAGGATGTACAGCTTGCGGTCGTAGCCCAGCGCCATGGTGCGTCCTCCCCGTTGTTGGCAGTTGTTGCCTCAGTCTAAGGAATCCAGGAGCCGCCTTCGTTATGCCACGATTGGATGCATGGACGAGGTCGAGATGGTGCGTCACTACCTGAGGGGGCAGAATCTCGAGCAGCTGGGCCGGGTGGACGACGCTATCGGCGTCTACGAACTGGCGGTGGCCGGCCGATTCGACTCGACGGGGCCCTACGACCGCCTCATCACCCTGTACGGGCACCAGGGTCGCCACCACGAGGTGATCCGAGTCACGGAGGCCGCCCTTCAGAACGTCAGGACTTATGACGAGAAGAAAGTGTGGTATCGACGCATGAGATCCGAAGCAGAGCGAGCAATAAGGAACGTGCCGCAGGCGACCCCCAAGAACCGTTGACGGCGGGGGTCGAGCGTGCCGTGCTCGAAACCATCCGCTCCGAGGGCCCCATCACGTTCGCCCGCTACATGGAGATGGCCCTCTACCAGCCCGGTAGCGGCTACTACTCCTCGGGCTCCGAGCGCACCGGCTTCCGCGGCCACTACCTCACCTCCCCCGAACTCGATCCCGCCTTCGGCGAGCTGTGGAGCAACGCCTTCGAGCAGGTGTGGGATCAACTCGGCCGTCCGGATCGGTTCGACGTCGTCGAGGTAGGACCCGGCGAAGGCGGGTTCGCCCACGCCGTCCTCGACAGCACGACGGGCCGACCCTTCGGGAGCGCGCTCGCCTACCGTCTGGTCGAGCCGCAGTCGACTCTCGAGGAACGTCAGCGGGAGCGTCTGAAAGATCACGCCAACGTGTCGTGGAGTCGCACCCTCGAAGAGGTGCCCCAGGCGGAACAGGGTTGCGTGATGGCCAACGAGGTCCTGGACAACCTTCCCGTGAACATCGTCGAGCGTCACGGCGACGAGATAAGAGAGGTGTACGTCGCTGAGAACGATGGGGAGTTCCGCGCGGTGCTCGGCGATCCATCCACGTCCGACATCGAGGGGTACCTGGACCGCGTCGGGGTGAAGGTGCCCGAGGGCTCACGCTTCGAGGTGGGGCTCCATGCAGAATCGTTCGCTCGCGCCGTCGCAGACAAGATCCACTGGGGAGCGGTCATCTTCGTCGACTACGGCGCCGAGGCGGCCATGCTCGCGAAACAGCGATTAGGTTCCCTCGTCTGCTACTCCGGCGCAGGGGTCGACGATCAGCCCCTGGAGCGTCCGGGGGAGAAAGACATCACGGTGTTCGTCGACTGGTCGGGCATCCGGAAGATGTTCGATCTCGCGGGGTTGGCCTCCGTCGGACCCGTGCAGCAGCGGTCCGTACTCGTGGCGCTCGGTCTGAGGGACCTCGATACGAAGCTTCAGGAAGAGCACCGCAGGGCGGTCGCCGAGAAGCGAGGTGCCGACGCGGTGAACGCTCTCTCCCGGCGCCAGGCGATCGCAGCCCTGGGCGATCCCGGCGGTCTCGGTGGACTCCAGGTGATGTTCGGCCTGAAGGAGATGCAGCCGGCGCCGTTCATGCGTCCCTAACCGCCCGAAGCAAGAAGGGAGCCGCGTGGGCTCCCTTCCCTCTAGCCGCGAAGCTCCTACTTACGCGGGCAGTTCCTTCGCAGCGTCGGTCGCGCCGACCTCGATCGAGATCTTCCGCGGCTGGACCTCCTCCGCGTAAGGGATCATCACCTCCAACACCCCGGCGTCGAACCGTGCGGCGATCGCATCCAGCTTCAGTCCCTTGCCGAGGCTGACCCGCTGCGTGAAGTCACCGTAGAACGTCCCCCGCCGCAGGAAACGCACCTTCTCCGCGTCGAAGGGGAACGCGCGGGAGCCGTTGATGACGAGCACGTTGTCCTGCACCGTCACCTCGACGTCCTCGGGCTTGACCCCGGGAAGATCCATACGGATCACGATCTCGTCCTCGGTCCGGAACATGTCGGTCGGCACGTCGAAACCGCCGGACCGAAGGAGGGGGGTGCCCCGGCCGGCGAGCATGTGGCCATCGCCGAAGAACCGATTGACGAGGTCGTCGAACTCGTCACGAGCGGGAGAGATGGGTCCGAGACGCATGGTTAGCACCTCCTATCGAAACGCCTACCTTACAGGGTTTCTATAGCAAACTCCCATGCGGTTGTCAACAGATAAGTTGAGTGCTATTGACTCAGGTATGCTGTAGCCCCCGGAGCGCCCTGTCCTCCCAGCGCTCGGCCGCCTCCTCCCCCTTCCCGTGGCCCAGGCAGTGAGCCAACTCGTGGGCCAGGATGGTCCCCCAGAAATCGCGGAGCGTGGGGGCCGGGTCGGGGAGGAGGTTCTGGGCGTAGTACTGGGCCCACCGTTCGAGGTCGTCGATCATCGCGGTGGGATAGAAGCGGATGTCGCAGAGCGCGCCGCTGCCGTCCTCGTCGACCTGGGCGGTGAGGAACGCATCGGCCAGGTGCCCGTCCTCCGGAACGCTCCCCCGGCCGAGGCGGGAACCGATCTTCACGACGTAGAGATGATCGGTGAGCCGCCCCCACAGCCCTATCTTCTTGAGATCCTTGATCGCTCTGTTCGCGTGGCGATGGCTCGCCCCGAAGGCAACGTTCTCGACTCTTACGCCCTTACGTTCGAGGGGTGGTCTCTCGGCTGCGCCCTCGGGACTCGCCGTCGGCGGACTGTCGACCCTTACTCGGGGGCCCGCGGCGCGCGGTTCGGAGCCGGACGTGCATCCGCCGATCACGACCGCTACCAGCAACGCCGGCGCAACCATCTTCTTCATCCGTGAACCCTCTCATGTGGCCGCTGGGGACGCCTTCAACGGACATCGGCACCTCCCCCGAAGTGACTGAAGTGGGTCAGTAGCCGGCGGCGACGTCGACGAGGCCCTCGAGTTGCCGGCCTTCGGCGAAACGCCCGACGTTCCTCGCCACGAGCGCGGTCAACTCGGGAAGGGCCATGTCCCACGTGTTCGCGACGTGAGGGGTGATCAGGACGTTGTCGAGGAACCAGAGCAGGTGCGAGTCCGGGAGGGGTTCGGGATCGGTCACGTCCAGCGCGGCTCCCCCGATGAGCCGGTAGTCGAGCGCTTTCACGAGATCGTCGGTTACCACCAAACCGCCCCGGGCGACGTTGATCAACCAGGCGTCCTCTTTCATGTACTCGAGCATGAGGGAGTCGAACAATCCCCGCGTAGCATCGGTGAGGGCGGCGGCCAGGAC
>JBOGXG010000203.1:0-3185 GCA_050694195.1 Actinomycetota bacterium
CGTTCGGACTGCTCGACATGACCGCCTACGGGCGGCGGGAGAGGTGGGAGGACTCGCCCGACGGGTGGCCGCAGCTCCCGACTCACTCCGTCTTGCGAACCGACGAGCATGGTGCGCCGATGGGGCCCAGAAAGGGCGGTCGACCGGTGCCCCAGTGGACGCGCCCGAGCGTTACGGGGGCCGGCGTGCAAACCGGGTAGGCGCGATCCGTGGCCGCGATCGAATCGAGAGTGGGAGAACTATGCGTGGAGCGCTGATGTACGCCCCGGGTGATGTCCGTGTCGAGGACCGGCCGGGGCGAAGATGCCCGCGCCGACAGATGCGACCCCATGGCAGGTGGGGACTAGAGCACGGGTTCTAAGACGATCACCGGCGTCTCGGTCGATCGTTGACCGGCGAAACCATCGAGCTCCGGTTGGATCGCGGCCCAGCGCTGCCAGAGCCGGTCTCGCTCCTCGCCCTCGACCCGAAGGGCGTGCACTCGGCGAGGATCCTGGCCCTGCAATCTCACTACAGCAGCGGGGTGTGCCTCGAGATTGAGCCACCACGCGGGGTGGCCCTCGTCCCAACCGTTCATCGCGAGCAGGACGAGATTCGGACCGTCTTCCAGGTAACCGACGATCACGCTGCGTTCCTGCCCGGACTTCCGTCCCAGCGTCGTTAGGCGCAGCGCGCCCCAGCCGCGCTTGTTCGACGTCGTCCAGAGGAAGCGCCCACCACTGAGCTTGTAGAGGGCCCGATGGACGCGCCAAGCGCCGTGCACGAACCACCGCGGCGGCATACTTGGCGGGCTCGTCTCCTCGGTGCCGACAGGTACCTTCTCCTCTGCCATCAGCCTCCTCCTTGTGAAGTCACGAAGCGCCCCGGCAGCAACCGGACGCCTCGCGTTCTACACGACTGGCCTCGACCGTTTCTAGGCCATCGCCACGCTTGGCTTCGGCGCCTCATCGCGGATGTCCACGGTCTTCGTGATCGGGCTTGGCCTGAAACCCTTCCATGCCGCGTAGACCCCGAGCGAGCCTTCCCAGATGATCTCCGGCAGTGCCATCAATCCCGCAGGCCCGGGACCGTTCTCGTAGACGCCGAACAGGATCATCACGAATGAGGCGATCAGCAGGGGGCCGCCGATGAGCCCGAACATCGCCATACGGCGAGGAACAAGACCAGAGCGGTACATCAGATAGCCCAGGATCAATCCGTTACCGAGGCCGACAACGAGTCCGGGACCGAACAGGAAGGTCCAGTCGTAAGTCGCCGCCAGCGAGCTCCCCTGCGCGGTGAGCGCGGCAGCTTCGGCCCCCGTAGCTCCGGCCAAGGCATCGCTCACAGACACCAACGAGATGACGCTGATGAGCCCGACGAGGATGAAGGTGGACTCGACGACTCGCGCGGTGACGTATCCGAGCGCGAGGCCCTCACTCTGTCGCTTGACGATCGGGTAGAGGACGACTGCGGTCCCTATGTTGGCGACGATGAGCAGAAACTCGAGGATCGCGCCGACGTACACAGTGTTCTCAGATAGGGAGCCGGGGATGAACCTCAGCTCCTCGAAGGTACCGCCCACACCACTCACGAAGAGGGCCTTTGCACCGATGCTGGTGATGAAGGTCGCTAGGAACAACCATCCGAAGATGCGTGCCGTCCTTTGAATGTCCATCCGGTCTCTCCTCCCTGGGGACTTCCACATTCCATCTCCATCTGCGTACGGCGTACGCATGACTGTGCTAAGCTATGCGTACGCCGTACGCATGTCAAGAGGTTTCCTGCCGGGAAAGGTGCTCGACAAATGGCTCAAAAGACGCTGAAACGGCCCAACTCCCAGGGTCTGAGCAAGGATCGGATCGTCGAGGCTGCCGTCGCTTTGGCCGACGAGATCGGCTTCGAGTCCTGCAGCATGCGCAAACTCGCCGAGGAGCTCGACGCAGCACCCATGGCCCTCTACCGCCATGTCGCGAGCAAGGAAGATCTGCTGGACGGAATGATCGACGTTGTCTTCGCTGAGATCGACGTCCCGTCGGGCCAGTCGGACTGGAAGGCGGAGTTGCGACAGCGCGCCATCGAGACGCGCGCCGCACTGTTCAGACACCGCTGGGCGAACGGTCTGATGGAATCGCGGACCAAACCGGGGCCGGCTAACGCCGCCTACCACAACGTCTTCATGGGTTGCCTCCGGGAAGCGGGCTTTCCTTTCCGCCAAGCCGTCCATGCCTATAACGCGGTGCAGAGCTATACCTACGGCTTTGCTCTGCAAGAGAAGTACCTATCGTTCGAAACCGCGGAGGAGTCGGTGGACGTAGCGCGGATGACCATCGAAGAGCATGCCGCGCAGTACCCATACCTCGCCGAGGTTGTTGAGGAGTTCACAAGGTCCGGTGGTTACGACTACGACGAGGAGTTCGAGATCGCGCTCGACCTGATCCTCGACTCGATCGAGCAGTTCAAAGACCCAGGTCCCAACCGCAATTGACGTAAACCATGATCATCTGATTTGGTCCTCACATACAAGATGGCGTCTTAGTTCATCCCGACGCATCCCGATGACAACCATTTGTTCTGCCTTCGCCTGAATCCGCCCGTTCGCCACCGGGTCCAGCCCGATCTATCCCATGTTGCGGCCGCGGACCCGGGTCCTAGGAGCTGTCACAGCCGGGGCCCCCATCTTGTCTTGTGGGGTAGGGAATCGACGACGGAGGAGTCTAATGATGAAAGTGTTTGTGGCAGGAGCAACGGGCGCGATCGGAAGGGAGCTCGTGCCGCGCCTAGTCGCCGCGGGTCATGAGGTGCATGGCATGACGCGTAGCGAGTCGAAGCAGGCCTTGCTAGACGAGATGGGGGCGGTGCCAGTGGTCGCGGACGCGCTCGATCCCGACCAGGTCGCGGAAGCTGTGGGCAAGGCGAAGCCGGACGTCATCGTGCATCAACTGACTGCACTGGCAGGGGAAGGGTTCCGTGGCCTCAAGGACCGTGTCGCAATGACCAACCGCTTGCGCACCGAGGGGACGGATCACCTGTTGTCCGCCGGACAGGCGGTGGGGGTGCGCCGGTTCGTAGCGCAGAGCAACTCCGCCTTGTACGCGCGCATCGGTGGGCCGGTGAAGAGCGAGGAGGACCCGCTCGATATGACGCCACCGCGCAAACAGCGCGATGCGTCGGCCGCGATCTTTCATCTCGAGGAGGCGGTGCTC
>JBOGXG010000204.1:0-3066 GCA_050694195.1 Actinomycetota bacterium
GCTGAAGCTCGCTGATGCGGGCCTGTAGCGCCTCGTTCTGAGCCTGCACCTCGGAAAGCCGATCACGCTCCGACGACAACTTTCCGCCGAGCACGAACCAGTAAGCAACCAGTAGGAGCAGCACAACGACGCCGGCCACGAGGGCAAGTGCGACGTTGCGCCGTTCGCGCCGCTTCTCGGCATACTTCGAAGGAAGAAGATCGATACGACGCATCATGAGCGAACCGCTCCCATGGCCAGACCGATCGCTGCCGCCGAGACGGGCTCGATCTGAGCGGCTTGCTCTTGCGTCAAGCCGGACTTGGAGATGCTCATATCACTGAGGGGCGCCGCCTGACGCACCTCGGTCCGAAGCGTCTGCTCCAGTCGGTGAACGAGCTCCGAAACAAGCGAGCCGCCGCCGGTCATTAGAACTGAGTTAACCGGCTGACTCTCGTCCTGGGACGAGTAGTAGTCGATCGAACCGCGGATCTCCTCAACGAGGGAACGTACCCGCGTGTTAACGATCTGTTCCGCCTGCTGACTTCCCGCGCCGACGCTGAGGTCCATCTTGATCGCCTCGGCCTCATCCGTAGGCACACCGAGCTCGTTCGAGAGTGTCTCCGTCACGTCGTCCCCGCCGACCAGCAGGATTCGGACGAAACGGGGTTCTCCTCCCACGTGAACGACGATGTTCGTGACGCCTGCGCCGACATCTACGACGGCTTGCGCGCCGGGTATGCCGGTTTCTCCACGAGCCACCGGGCTCACTGCCCGAGCAACCGCGAACGGGGTGAGGTCGACGCCTACTGTCTCGACTCCTCCGCCGGACACCGACGACACGAACGCCTCGACCATCTCCGTCGCCGCAGCGACGAGGAGGACCTTCATCATGTGATCGCCGTTGGGGGTGTGAAAGTCCTCCAGAACTTCGAAATCGAGTTCTGCATCGTCCACCGGCATGGGGATGTGGTCGGCGACCTGGAACCTCAACGAGGACCGGAAGTCCTTCTCCTCGAGGAACGGAAGATCTACCTGTCTGACGATGACCCGCTGGTTGGCGACGCCGATAACGGCTCGCTTCGTACCGAACTTGGCACGCTTCCAGAGTTGGGCGATCGCTTCTGAGACGAGGCCCTCATCGCGGATCTCGCCGTCGACGACGGCATCCTCCGGGAGCGGCACTTGGCCGAACCGCTGGAGGGACAGACCGGAACGTCCCGATGCGACGAGAGCGCCTCGCACGGCGCTGGATCCGATATCGAGACCTACGATGCCGCGAGCTCCTAACGCCATCAGATCTCTTCCTCGACATGAACGGCTCGCTCGGTGAGATAGCGGTCGACGTCGGTGCGCCGGATGCGGTAGTTCTTGCCTACGCGGATGGCACCGAGCTGGCCCGATTTGATCAGGCGGTAGACCGTCATGTTGGAGACCCGCATGAGGCCGGCCACCTCGCCGACCGTCAGCAGCGGCTCTCCAAAGTCCCGATCCGGCATCTCCCGAGCCTCTCCCCGTACCCATCCGGCCCCAAATCGGACCCGGCCGACGCCCCCAGAGGGCATCTCATTTAACAGTGGTTAACAGAAGCTTTCAACAAGAGGTTTCGGCCCCTACAAGCTACAGCTTTAGAGTTACAAGTCCGTAATTTCGCCCTAGGAACACAAAGAGAAGCCTTAGGAACACAAAGAGAAGGAGGGGCGGAAAATCCGCCCCTCCTTCAGTGAATCTCAGCTCGGCTTACGTGCAGGCCGTGACGGTCGGCTCGCCGCCGTCGCTGTCGTAGTACCAGGTCACGGTGACCGGGTCGTGGACCGCCGAGAGGCAGAAGCCGGTGCCGTCTGCACTCACGATGTCCAGCGTCACGTTAGCCGTGGGGTTGAACCCATAGTTGGACGCCAGAGCGGCCTCAAGCGAAGGAATGTCGGCCGCAGCAAGGGGAGGGGCCTTCGGCGAGTAGTCGCCGCCGGTCTCCGTTGCGTAGGTCTCCATCGCGGTAGCAGCATTCTTCAGAGCAGACTGCTGCTTCGAAACCCACCCCTTCTTCCTCTGGTTAAGGAAGACCGGGATGGCGATCGCCGCCAGGATGGCGATGATCAGGATGACAACCAGGAGCTCGATGAGGGTGAACCCTCGCTCGTCACGCTCCCGCAGTGCGTGGAAACGCTGGAACATCCAGCACTCCTCCTTTCGTCCCTACAAGCCGAGTTCAGGGACCCTCTCGAACCGATGCAAAAACACTTCGCTTCCCTGCATCGGACCGGCCCGCCCATGGGACCGCCCCTGTTGCAGGTAACCCGGCCGACCCGAAGGTCCCGTGGTTTTGCGTCCCCGCCTCTCGACGGGTTTGCCTTTTCTGCCAAGGTTTCGGCTTGCAACAGAGTTATCGGGCCTGACTAGCCTGTGCTTTAGGGTTCACGCCTACGAATTTCTGGAAGTATCTAGGAGGCATATCGGGCGGCTCTACGCGAAACGGCAGCCCCATCCGAGGCTGCCGTTGCGTCTGGCTACGGATCCTTCTAGGGAAGGGTGCTGCAGTCCGAGCCGGCCCCCGTACGAGGCTCGCCAATGTTGCTGTAGTAGAACCAGTTAGTGGTGGCCGGGGTATGGACCGCCTTGAGGCAGTAGGCCACGGACGAGGCGGCCTCGACGGTGACGATCACGCCGCTGCTGCCTCCGAATCCATTCGTGGCCAGGTCGGCTTCGTCCAAACCGGTGTAACGACCTCCGTTGCCCGTTCCGTACGTCTCCGCCGCCGTCGCGGCATTCTTGAGATCCGACTGCTGCGCCGCCACCCAGCCCTTCTTCCTCTGGCTGAGGAAAGCGGGGATCGCGATGGCCGCTAGGACGGCGATGACCAGGATCACGACCAAGAGTTCGATCAAGCTGAACCCTTTCTGGTTCTCCTGCTTTTTTGCTTGTAGCTTGACCACGGTTCTCTCCTTCCGCCCAGAAGGCGGGGCCGAAGCCCCGCCCTCCCCATCTGCCTATTTGATGAGATCGAAGATCTTGAACATCGGCATGTACAGAGCGATGACCATCGCTCCCACGATGCCTCCCAGCACGGCGATCATGATGGGCTCGAGT
>JBOGXG010000205.1:0-17083 GCA_050694195.1 Actinomycetota bacterium
CCCGCTGCCGTGCTGCCCGGGCTCCATGGTCGAGGCCCTCGGGCCTCGCCACGCGGAGTTCAGAGAGCGTCGTGACCCTTCTCCCCGGTTCGGATCCGGACGACCTGCTCGGCGGGGATGACCCATACCTTGCCGTCCCCGATCGAATCGGTCCGCGCCGCGTTGACGATCGCCTTCACCACTTCGTCGGCCTGATCGTCGTCGGCGGCGATCTCGAGCCTCGTCTTGGGGATGAAGTCGACCTGGTACTCGGCGCCCCGATAGACCTCGGTGTGGCCGCGCTGCCGCCCGAAACCTCGAGCATCCGAAACGGTCATCCCCTGGATGCCGATGCCCTCCAGAGCGTCCTTCACCTCGTCGAGCTTGAACGGCTTGATAACGGCTACGACGACCTTCATCTATGCCTCACCTCCTTGCGGAACCTTCACGTGGGAGGGATGAGACGTCGTCGCGGGCGGCGCACCCGGTGGAGCGCTGAGACCACCGCCTCCTTCTGCGAAGGCGTAACCCGCCTCGGAGTGTTGCGCCAGGTCGACGCCGGCGACCTCTTCTTCTTCGGTCACGCGCAGGCCGATCGTTGCATCGACGAGCTTCAGGAGAACGAAGCTTGCGACGAACGAGAAGACGAGAGTGACGCCGACGCCCACGAACTGCTTGCCCAAGAGTGTGAGCCCGCCGCCGGCGAGCAGCCCGTCGGCTCCGGCTTCGTTGATGGCGAGGTCGGCGAAGACTCCGGTGAGCAGCGCGCCGACCATCCCGCCGACGAGATGGACCCCGACGACGTCCAGCGAGTCGTCGTAGCCGAGGCGGAACTTCAGTCCCACCGCGTAGGCGCAGACGATGCCGCCGGCGAGTCCGATCGCGATCGCAGCGAGTGGACCGACGAACCCCGCCGCCGGAGTGATCGCCACGAGTCCGGCCACCGCACCGGAGGCGACGCCGAGCGTCGTGGACTTCCGCTCTTTGCGCATGTCGACGAGCGCCCACCCGAGCGCTCCCGCGGCCGCGCCCAGGTTCGTCGCAAGGAAGGCGGATGCGGCCAGACCGTTGGCGCCCAAGGCGCTGCCGGCGTTGAAGCCGAACCATCCGAACCACAGGATGCCGGTCCCGAGGATCGTGAGCGGGAGGTTGTGGGGGACGAACGCCTCCTTGCCCCACCCCTTGCGTTTCCCGATGACGAGGACGGCCGCGAGGGCGGCGATGCCCGCGTTGATGTGAACGACGGTGCCGCCGGCGAAATCGAGCACACCCAGCTCACGGATCCAGCCGCCCGGCGCCCACACCCAGTGCGCGATCGGTGCGTACACCGCGAGGAGCCAGAGCGTGGTGAACGCGATGTAGCCCGTGAACTTCATGCGCTCCGCGAACGCTCCCGTGATCAGGGCCGGCGTGATGATCGCGAACATCATCTGGAACGTAGCGAACAGGGTGTGCGGGATCGTAGCGGCCAGCTCTGCGTTCGGTTCCGCGCCGACGCCCTTGAAACCGATGAAGTCGAGGCCCCCGATCAGACCCGCTTTGTCGGGCCCGAACGCGAGCGTGTAACCGATCAGCACCCAAAGAACCGATACCAGACCGAGCGCGAAGACGCTCTGCATGAGGGTGCCGAGGATGTTCTTGGAGCGAACCATCCCGCCGTAGAACAACGCGAGCCCCGGTGTCATGAACATGACGAGGGCAGACGCTAAGAGGATGAATGTGGTGTCGCCTGTATCCATACCTTTCCTTCCTCGAACGGATGGGCCTTCCGAAGATGAAACGGCGATGGTGTTTCAGGCTTGTTTCACACGAGTTTCCGCGCAGTAAAAGCCACTCCACAGGGCTCGGGCTAGAGCGCCGAGGCGGCTGGTCCGTCCAAGAGGAAGGTCGCGTCGGGATGGTCGGCGAGCAGCCGCACCGGGCACACCTCGGGGACCTCGTCCCCAGTCACCGCGCGCCGGACGGCCGCGGCCTTCGACTCGCCGGTCACTATCAGGAGGATCTTCTTCGCGCTGGAGAGGGCGGGCGGGGTCAGCGTGATCCCGGCCATCCCGTCGGGTCGCTCGACCGCTTCGGCTAGGTGCCGCGACGCCAGCGCAGGGGAGCCCGGGAATAGCGCGGCGATATGGCAGTCGGATCCCATGCCGAGGAGGAGGACGTCGAACCCCTTGTCGACCAGCGGTCGCATCGCCGCCGAGTACTCGACGGCGGCGTGCTCGGGCGGGATCTCCCCCCTCATGCGATGGACGTGACCCGGGATCGCGGCGTCCAGCAGCAATCGTTTGGCCATGCCGTAGTTGCTCGCGAGGTCATCCGGTGGAACGCCGCGCTCATCGGAGAAAGCCACTTCGACCGCGTCCCAGTCGTGCTTCATCCCTCCGAGATGCGGATACACCTCCTGGGCCGTGCCCCCGCCCGTTAGGACCAAGGATCCGCCTCCGGCGATGGCATCGGCGATGCTTCGGGCGACCTCTTCGCCGTAGTCATCGACCAAAGTGCGGACGCCGAATGTCAATCCGGGTCCCTCCACCGGTTGCCGTCGTGGCGAGGCAGCTCCTCCGCCGACCGCGGCCCCCACCCCCGCGAGTAGGAGCTGGGCCGGCCGCCCTGCGCCCAGTACTCCAGGATGGGGTCGACGATCCCCCACGCGGTCAGGATCTCGTCGACGCGGGTGAACAGGGTGGCGTCGCCGAGCATGCAGTCCTGCAGGAGGCGCTCGTAAGCCTCGGGCGTCCCGGAGCCGAACTCGGTCTCGTGGTCGAACTCCATATCGACGGTCTTCACGTTCACCTCTTGGCCCGGGACCTTCGCACCGAAAGTGAGTGTGAACCCTTCGTCGGGTTGTATACGGATGTCGAGCACGTTGGGCTCGAGTTCCTCCACCGCCGTCTTCTTGAAAAGGAGATGGGGAACCTCCTTGAATGCGATAAGGATCCTGGTGATCTGGTCAGGGAGCTTCTTGCCGGTCCGGAGATAGAAAGGAACGTCGGCCCAGCGCCAGTTATCCACGTACGCCTTCATCGCGAAGAAGGTCTCCGTCGAGGAGCGCGCATCGACGTTCTGCTCCTCGAGGTATCCCTCGTACTGTCCTCGCGCCACGACGTTCCCGCAATCTGCGGCGGGCCACTTCCGAACGGCGCGTAGGAGCTTCACCTTCTCGTCGCGGATCGCCTGCGCGTCCCAGGCGATTGGGGGTTCCATCGCGGTCAGCGCCAGCAACTGAAGCAGGTGATTCTGCCCCACGTCGCGCAACGCCCCGACCTTCTCGTAGAACGCCCCGCGGTGGCCAACCCCTTCCTTCTCCGCGACCGTTATCTGCACGTTGTCGACGTGCCGCCGGTTCCAGATCGGCTCGAAGATGGCGTTCGCGAAGCGGAAGACGAGCAGGTTCTGGACGGTCTCCTTGCCGAGGTAGTGATCGATCCTGAATATCTGATCCTCGGAGTAATACCGCTCCAAGCGTCCGGATAGCTCGGTTGCCGACCGGAGGTCGTAGCCGAACGGCTTCTCGACGACGAGCCGGTGCCACCCGCCGGTTTCGAGCAGGCCCGCTTTCGCGATTCCTTCCGCGGCATCATCGAAGAACTCGGGAAGTAGCGCCATGTACCAAACGCGGTTCCCCATGGTTCCCGAATCGGCATCGATCTCCTCCAGCAACTTCCCGAGCCGGCGATAGGCGTCGTCGTCGGTGGCGTCGGCGGTGACGTAGTGCAGGCGGTCGAGGGGCCCCTGCTCGGGGTTGGGAGTTATCCGCGAATGCTCCTTCAGCGCGGCGAACATCTTCTCCCGGAACTCCTCATCGGACATCGGCGTACGCGCGCAACCCACGATCGTCGTGTTGTCGGGGATGAGGCCGTCGACCTCGAGATTGTGCAGAGCCGGGATCAGCTTGCGAGCGGCGAGATCACCCGACGCGCCGAAGATGACGACTATGCATGGGTCCGGTCGCCGCGTACTCAGGACCAGACCTCGTCGAGGAAGTCAGCGAGCCGATCGGAAAGCCGGTTCGGGGCGAAGCGCAGCTCGAAGAACGACTTGGCCTGAACCAACTCGGAGTTGCGTAGTTCTCTCTCCAAGGCCTCGGCGTCGGAGAACGGATGCAGCAGGTCGTAACTGTGGCCGATGATCAGCGTCGGTTGTTCGATCTTCTCCCGATCCGTCACGTGAGGAGCCAGGCGTCCGGTGAGCAGCCCGTGCAGCACCGCGGCCGAGGGGATGGGCTCCCTGGACAAGAGATCCTGCATGACCTCGTAGTAGAGGAAGGGGAGCCTCGGCAACCTCGCGATGGTATGAGCGATCCATCCCAGTGGCTGGGCGGCCTGCGAATAGCCGATGGTCAGCGGTAGGAAGATCACGGCGGCGGCCGGAGCCGCTCGCTCCAGAACGGGCATCTCGAGAAAAGTGGCACGCACGCGGTCGGGTGCGTGCACGACCGCTTCGAGGGTGACGTTCGCGCCGAGCGACGTCCCGCCTACGGCCGCGGCCGGGATATCGAGGTGGTCTAGCAACGCGATCACCTGTCTCCCGAATATCTCCATCGTGTAGTGGCGAGCGTGGCGCGGCTTGTCGCTCTCCCCGTGCCCCAGCAGGTCGATGAGGATCACGCGATTGCCGCGTGATGCAAGCGCTTCGGCGAGACCGTAGTGATGTTTCCTCGGGAAGAGGAGACCGTGGATCAGCACGATGGGCCTGTCGGCAGATGTGCGCCGGCCGCGTTCCTCGAAAGCGATCTTGAAGCCATCGTGAGCGAACGTGGGCATGCCGGTAGATTACGCCCGCGGACATCCCCCCTTCTCCTGGCATGGGAGCGACAGACCGATGAGGTGGACAGATCTGGAACGTTAGGACCACCGGATCGACGGGTTCGCGGCTCGCGGTTCTCTTGGTCTTGTTCGCCGTCAGCCGGTTGGTGCTTTTCGACGGAGCCGTGAGTGATGACTACCGCAGCACGACCGGCGATGTAGCGCTGTACGAGCAGTGGGCGACGAAGATAGTCGATCAGAACCGAACGCCGTATTCGGAGTTCGCGATCGAGTATCCCCCGGTGATCCCGGCGATGGTCATGCTTCCCGAGATCGGTCGTCCGGAGACGTCCGCATATCACGATCGCTTCGTGAAATTCATGCTCCTCGTCGACGTCCTCTGTTTCGCATGCCTGCTTTTCATCGCGCGAAGGTGGGGGTCGTTGCTGGGGCCTACCATGTGGATCGCGGGATCGTTCCTGCTGGGCCCGATCATCTACGTTCGCCTCGACCTTCTGGCGGCTCTCGCGACGCTCGTCGCAGTGCTTTGCATCTCGCATGAGTGGTGGCGGGGCGCCGGAGCGTGGCTCGCGCTCGGCGCGTTGACCAAGGTCTATCCGTTGTTCCTAGCGCCCGTCGCCTTCGCGTACTGTCCCGGCCCCCAGCGAAGGCGATTCGTCGTCGGAGGGATCGCCGCCGCCGTCCTTGTATCGTTGCCGTACATCGGATCGCTCGATGACATGTGGCGGAATGTCGTTACCTATCACGCGGAACGTGGGCTTCAAGAGGAGAGCACGTGGGCGAGCTTGATCTTCCTGGCGGGCAGGTCTGGCTACGAGTACCAGGGTGTGTTCGCCTTCGGCGCCGGGACCGTAGAGGCTTCGGTCTCGGGATCGCTGAAGACGATCTCTCTGCTCTTATCGGTCGTGGTCCTCGTGGGGGGAAGTGTCCTCGCCTTCTATGAAGCGAAGCGTGACTCCGGCCGCGAGCGCGTACCCGTATCGATGCTGGCGATGCTGTCGCTCCTGTTGTTCACCGGCACCGTTCTATCTCCACAGTTCGTGATCTGGCCGATAGCACTCGCGGCGGCGGCACTCTGCCGTCCTCAGGGGAGACACATAACGTGGACGATCCTGCTGCTTCTTCCGGTCGCGTTGATGACGGTGGCCATCTTCCGCTACTGGGAGCTAGAGGTACCACCCGGTCTCATCGCGCTCGTGCTCCGGAATCTCCTGTTCCTCTTCGTAGGGATCGAGCTGCTCCTTGCCCTTAGAAGGACCGACCGGGCCGATCCGGTGCCGGCGATCGCCCGCGGGAGGTCGACCGACGATGGATGAGCGGGCGGGCCCTTCCATCGCCCGTGGGAGCGTGTTCGTGAGGCCTCTCTTCACGATCTACGTGATCGTCGCGTTCGCCCTCTTCTGGGACGCCATCGCCTTCGGCGCTTTCCCCCGGCAATGGGTACAAGGCTCGTTGCTGGTCGTCGGATGTATCGGGATCGCGATGCTGGCTAAACGCAGGGCGTCCACCTCGGAGACGGTCTGGGTCGTCCTGCTGTTGATCGGGGTCGCACTGATCACGCTGCGAACGGTGCAGATGGTCGATGCCGTCCGCGAGGACCGGTTCCCGACCATCGACATCGGGCAAACCACGATCGCCGCCGTCGATGCGTACGCCGAGGGTCGGAACCCCTATACCGAGCCGATCGATGGCGCCGGACGGCTGGTCGATCCCGATGGGCGCGGTCTGCGGTACTTCGGGGGATTCAAGTACGGCCCGGCGATGACGTGGCTGTTCGTCCCTGCCGTTCGTAACTGGGGGGCCAACGGGCTGTTCGTGATGAACTGGCTCGGTCTAGCCGTGACCGCCGCAGCCGCCGCCGCGTGGACGTTCGGTGCCGCCGGTCGGACGGCCGCGGCGGGGGCGGCCGTCCTCGTGCTGGTGCCACGGTTCCTCGATGCCGAGTTGTTCACTGCGGGTGTCACGGATCTAGTGCCGGTGGCCCTTGCGATCGGTGCCCTCGCGCTCGGCGCGCGCCGACAAGAAGTCGCCGCAGGGGCCCTCCTCGGCTTGAGCATCGCGACGAAACTGTTGCCGGGGCTGCTGTTCGCCGTAGCGCTGCTCGCGGCAGGCAGACAACGCGCACGTATGGCTCTGGCTATGGTCGTCACCGCCATCGTCCCATTCGTCCCCTTCTTGATCGACTCTCCTAGAGAGTTGGTGGCGAACCTCGTCATCTTCAACCTCGAGCGGCCCTTCACCGATACCAGTGCGCTTCACGGTTTCCCATCTCCCGTGGCCGGGATCACGTCGGTGCTCTGCTTCATGCTGTCCCTCGTGTTGCTCCTGTCCCTGAAACGGAGAGGAGATCTTCGAGAAGTGAAGATGGTGGCGGCAACGATCACCGTCGCCCTGGGGATCTTCCTCTTCGGAGGAAAGGCGATCAATCGCAACTACTTCTTCTGGGTGTTGCCTGTTGCGGCCACCGCAGTGGCGACCGCGGTGTGGCCAATGGAGCCGCGCGCCGACGTGGAGCCGGCGTCGGACGAGGGGGGCCGGGAGCCACAGCATCCATGACGTCGATCCCGGGGTCCGAGCCGGATGGCTCGGGTATGTTGCGCACGGGAGTTGTGGTTCCAGATCGTGACCTGGAGGGTCGATGAATGTAGCCCGGTTGCTGGACGATCACGTCGAGGAGCACGGCGATCACGAAGAGGTCTTCTTCGAGGGACGCTGGTACACGACCGGCGAGACGCTCTCGGATTCGAGGCGCCTCGGCGCGGGGCTTCAGGAACTCGGCGTTGGTGCGGGCGACCGCGTCGTGGTGTTGCTTCCCAACTGTCCCGAGGTCGGCATCTCCTATTGGGGTTCCTGGCGCATAGGTGCCGCCGTCACACCCGTCATCTTCATGCTGCCGCCGCCGGAGATCCATCGCATCATCGAGGACTCCGAGGCAAAGGTCGCGATCACGAGTCCCGACTTCCTCGCGAACCTGCAGAACGCGGCTCACGGCGTCGACACCCTCGAGAGGATCGTCTGCATCGGCAAGGACCCGCAGCCCGACACGCTGAGCTGGGACGATCTCCTCGGGTCCGGCGAGGCAGAGATGGAGTCGCGTGACGAGAACGACCTGGCCGCGCTGCTCTATACCGGGGGAACGACGGGCGCTTCGAAGGGCGTGATGCTCTCGCACCACAACCTCGGGTGGACCGCGCGAGCGGCGGCGGCCGCGAGCGAACTGGAACCTGACGGCGTCGGACTGCTGTCGCTACCGCTGTCCCACGGTTTCGGCCTCCACGTCTCGATCGTCGGCACTCTCGTGCCGGGGCGAGGGGTGTTGCTTCGGTGGTTCGATCCCAATCTCATGCTGGACATGATCGAAGAGCACAGGGTCGAGAGGATGGCGGTCGTGCCTACGATGCTGCAACTCCTCCTGATGATGCCGCTCGAGGAACGGGATCTCTCGTCGCTTCGTTCGATCACGTCGGGCGCTGCCGGCTTGCCGGGCGAGGTGCAGCGCGCCTGGGAGGAACGGGTGCCGAACTGCCCGATCCTCCAGGGCTACGGTCTGACCGAGACGTCTCCGACCGTTGCCGTTCAGCCGCCGACTTCCGCGGAGAACGGGACGCGCAAGATCGGGTCGGTGGGCCGGGTCGTCGACGGGGTCGAAGTGCGGATCGAGGGCGATGAGGGTGCCATCCTCGGCCCGAACGAGATCGGGGAGATCACCGTGAAGGGCCCCAACGTGATGCTGGGCTATTGGCGCAACGAGGCCGCGACGGCAGAGGCCATCAAGGACGGCTGGTTCCACACGGGGGACATGGGCAAGCTCGACGAGGACGGGAACCTCTTCATCGTCGAGCGCAAGAAGGATCTCGTCATCCGCGGCGGGTTCAACGTCTATCCCGCCGACGTGGAGGGCGTCTTGCTCCAGCATCCCGGGGTCAACGAGGCCGCGATCGTCGGCCGGCCGAGCGACAGGTGGGGGGAGGAACCGGTCGCGTTCGTCGTCCTCGCCTCTCCCGACGTGAAGGCGGAGGAGATCATGTCGTACTGCGAGGGAGAGTTGGCGAAGTACAAGATCCCGGCGGAGATCCGCCCGGTGCCGATGATCCCAAAGACCCCGGTGGGGAAGATCGACAAGAAGGCCCTTCGCGCCGAACTCTGATTTCTTCCGCAGAATCACTGCGCTATGTGCACATTTCGTGCACCGGAAACGGCTCCCATCAGAGATCGGCTCTGATCACCACCAAGTCTCTCCGCGACCACACCACCTCGGTCGCGAATCCAGCGTCCTTCAGCCACCGGAGCTGATCGGTGACGGGGGAGGGGAAGTCGTAGTCCGGCGATATCGAGGTGACTACGTCCGCGGGATCGGCGGGTTCGACAACGTCCCCGAGCACGACGCGGCCACCCGGACGGAGGGTGCCGGCGACGCGCCGGAACAGGTCGGCTTTGTCCGGCCCCCTCAGATGGTGAACCGCCAGAGCGGAGATCACGAGATCGAACGGGCCCTCGGGCAGTCGATCCTCGATCCCCTGGACGAGTAGCGCGTCGACCCTGTCGCTCGGAAGGAACCGGTCGGCAGCGGCCAGCATCTCCTCGCTCACGTCGATGCCGGTCAACCGCGCCTCCGGGTACCTCCGTAGCACCCGGAGCGACGTTTCGCCCGTGCCGGTACCGAGCTCGAGTATCCGTTCGACGGCGAGACCTTCGGACGCCGTGGCGACCCGCTCCTGCAGTTCCTCGTAGGCCGGGACCTCTGCATGCATGAGGTCCAGGTAGTCGTCGGGAGTGAAGTGGAACTGAGACACGGTCTAACGGGCGATCTTGAAGTTGAAGTTAGGCGCGCCGAGGCTTCCGAAGATCCGGAGCCAAATGGGGAGAACCATCTCCATGCCGCGCGCTGCCGTGAGATCTCCGAGGTCGATCACGTCCTTCCAGCCGAACCAGTCCCGCAGTATCTCGACCGCTTGCGCCCGCGCGCTCTCGTCGTTGCCGGCGACGAACATCGTGTGGTCTCCTTCCGCGACCGATTCAGGATCGACCATCACGAGCGCGTTGGTCGTATTCAACGTCTTGACGACCTTGGTCTCGGGGAAGGCCGCCTGTATCTGTTCGGACAGTGAATCCGTGTTGCAGACGGACAGCGACGGCGGCATCCCTTGTGAGAAATCGAGTGGATTTGCGATGTCGAGCAGGACCTTGTCGGCGAGGTTCGCGGCCCCCGCGGCCCGGAGGACCGCAAGTGAGACGTCGCCCGGAGTCGCGTTCACGATCAATCCTCCCGCGGCTGCGGCCTCCGCGAAGGTCGCCACCGTCACGCCGTCGGTTGCCGCGATCCACTCCGAGAACGGCGGCACCCGTCCGCCCATCGGGCCCTCGCCGCGCGCCATGAGCGACTCGACATCGCGCGTCCCGACCGATACCTCGTGGCTCAGAGATCCGAGCTTCCCCGCGATCGTGCGGCCGACCATCCCGGTGCCGAGGACTGCGATGTGCATGGCCTCTCCTTAGACGAGCTTCTCTTTTATCCGGCAGGACCTTGGGCGGCGTCCCAGCGGCCGTCTGCCTTCGCCCGTTCGATCTCGGCGAGCCCGGGCGGCTGCATCTCTCCGGATGCGATCAGGTTCAGCGCCTTCACCCGGTTGATCTTCGACCAATTGCTCCTGGCGCGGCGCGGCGTGAATCGTTGTTTGTAATAGCGATCGTCCACCGATCTCATGAGCCCGTCGATCCATCCATAGCAGAGCGCTACCTCGACCGCCTCTCCATAACCGACGCTCTTGATGCCCGAGCCTTTCTTGGCGATCTTCACCCAGACGCCGGGATCGGTGTGATGTTCGTCCAGCCACTTCCGCCACGCCTCTCGCGAAGGGAAGGTGCGGACGGGAAACTCATCGGCCACCGTTCTCCGACCCATGGCGCGAGTTTAAGTACTGCGTCCGGCACGCGAAAGAGGGCCCGGCTCCAGCGGGCCCCCTTTCGATCTGCCGAGGAGCTATCAGTAGGCGATGTCTCCGAAGATGTCGGCTTCATCCACCGTCGTACCCGGTTCCCCTACCACGGAGGTGCCCTCTGAGAAGAGGAATCCGGATGCCTCGGCGAAACGGCCCGTGCCTCCGGTGATCACGCCGAACAGCGTCGTGGTGTAGACGTCGCCTTCCGCCGCGCCGGTCGGGGGCTGGTCGGGAGGCGCGCAGGTGACCGAGCGGTCGGCGTCGACGTCGACGTTCAACACGTCTCCGTTCGCGGCCGTCAACTCGAGGGTCCCGTCCACGAACGCGCATTGACCCATCGGGTTCTCCATGCCGCTCTCTACGTGACGAGGGTAGTTCTGTGTGGTCACCGCCGTGTAGGTTCCGCTGCCGAAGTGATTGGCGTGGAACGTGCCGCTGCTGGTCGCCGACACGACTCCCATGTTGATGCCCGTTACCTGAGAGGCGCCCTCGCTCTCACCGAACAGAGGGTTGTTGTCCCACGGCGGCATCGCCTGGGCTCCCACCGTCGTCAGCATCATCCCGACGGTCATCGATATGGCAGCCACCGCCACGTAGCCCCGCTTCATCAAGGAAGACCTCCACGTCCTCGGCCGGCCTGATGCCGGCACCCCGGGGAGCGTTCCTCGCGGCCGGAGCCGAGACCTGCCTGTGGGGTCAGCGGGGCGGCTTGAAGAAGTCGCCGGGCTCGACCTCGGGTTCGAGGAACGTGAAGGACGCCGCGCGGCCCCCCTCGAGCAACTGGATCGGGTAGGACGGCGCCGAGGGGAGGCGGTTCCAGCCGCTGCCGTGGCTGATCAGGAGGGCGAGTTTCGATCCCTCCGGAACCCGCGCGTCGAGGGGCTGAAGATCGAAACGCAGTCGCATCTCCTCGCCGGGCGTCACGTTCCTCTGCACCCCGGCGGCCTTGAAGGCGAGGTTGACCTGACCCCAGCCAACCCTCGTGGCCCCTTGCTCCGAGAGCTGGTAGAGGTACGCGGACAATCCGCCTCCCGGACCCGACGGCACGACGCGGAGGTCGAGTTGCGGAAGGCCGGCGATCCGGAGGTCTTCTTTCAGTGGTGGGGTCTCGAAGTAGGCGCACACGTCCGGGATACAGGTGTCCTCCAAACCCTCCGGAGGCATCGAGTACGAGTAACCGTGCTGGGTGTGGAGCGGGTCGGCGGCCACGATCTCGACGGCCTCGTCCTTGGACGGAGCCTCGGAGAGGGCGTCTTCGGGGGTAAGCCACAGCCTCACGGTCTCGGCACTCGTCGGAGGCCAGTTCGAGGAATCCCGCCACTTCCCGTCCGCATCCTCGACCTGGGCGGTCGGGCCGATCGGGGCCGACCGATCCTGCTTCAGCCAGCGGTCGAACCAATCGAGGAGGATGTCGGCGAAGTCGCCGCGGTAATGATCCGAGTCCTGGTCGGGCCACGAGTGGCCCCACTGCCCCAGCATGTATTTCACGGTTAGGCCGCGCTTCTCGAACGTCTTTATCCAGGGGAACTGCTGGCCCGGGTTGACGTTCCAATCCTGGAGCCCTTGGATCAGGAAGATGCTCCCGCGGTAGTTCCGCTCGATGTCGCGCGTGTAGATGCGTTCCTCCCAGTAGCCGAACGGGTCGACCATGCCGGTCGCGGTTGTGTAGGCGGACGCCGCGTTCCCAACGGCGTACTCGGGACACGCGAGGACCTCGGCCGTGTGTTCCGGGCTCCTTCCGGGTGCATAGAAGACCCCGCTCTCGACGTAGTAGATGTTCTGCAGGACGGTTGGGCCGCGCCAGTCGGGCGTTCCGGCCCCGAACATCAGGCCGAACAGATCGGGTACGCCGGACGCGGGAACGATCGTCTTCAGATGGGGGTTGCGGAAGGCGGCCCCCATCCACGCGGTGGCGCCGTCGTAGGACTTGCCGATCATGCCGACGTTGCCATCGGCCCACGGTCGAGTGCCCAGCCACGTCACCGCGTGATCGATGTCGGCGCGCTCCTGCGGGCCCATGAGGTTCATGCACCCGCCGCTATCGGCGGTTCCGCGCACGGCCAGCACCGCAACGGCGTATCCGTGAGGGACGTAGTTGTTGATCAGGAAGGGGCGACAGTTCCGAAGATCCATCTCTTGCAGGGGATGCAGGTAAACCGAGGCTGTGAGGATGACCGGGACCTTCGTACCCGCCGGGACATCCGGGCGTATGACGCCCATCTGGATCGTCGCTCCGTCGACGTCGCTCTCGAGCTCGACGATCTCTTGTTCCCCGATGTCGAACGGTCCCTTATCCGACACGTGCGAGTAACTATCGGGGTCGTAGCTCCCCTGATCGCAGGGCAGCAGTTGCTGAGCGAGGGCCGGTCGTTCGACCGGGAGGATGGACAGGACGACGGTCGCTGCGATGGCCGCGCCTGCCCATGCGGGGCGTGTCCTGGAACCGAGCATCCTGCTGCTCCCTTCCCTCGTAAGGGATGTCAAACAGGATATTTCGGTACGAACCGGTCCGGTCCTGCCTCGGGGCGGCGAGGTTGCTACAGCTGGTCTACGAGGTCTCTCTTCAGGACTTTGCCGGTGCTGGTGCGGGGGAGCTCGTCGACGACCTTCACCCTCTTCGGCACCTTGTAGGAGGCCAGCTCCTGCTTGCAGGCCCCGATCACGTCGTCCTCGGTCACGTTCCCCACCACGAAGGCGGCGAGGACGTGTCCGTACTCGTCGTCCTCGATCCCGAGGACGGTGACCTCGTTCACGCCGGACAGTGACTCGATGACGTCTTCGACCTCGATGGGATACACGTTCTCGCCGCCGACAACGACCATGTCGTCGCTGCGAGATTCGACGTAGAGGTAGCCGTCTTCGTCCAGTCGTCCCAGATCGCCGATCGACATGTACCCGTCGCGCTCGTCCTTAGATTCGCCGGAGGTGTAGCCCTCGAACATGTAGTCGCTCTTGATGAACAACTCACCCGTTTCGCCGGGTGGAAGCTTCTCGCCGTCCGGCGAGAACACCGCGACCTCGATGCCGTCCGTTGGTTTCCCAAGGCTCTTCGGGTTCTCCTTGATGTCGTCGGGCGTCGCGATCGCGACCCATCCCGCCTCGGTGGAGCCGTAGAGGTCGTACAGCACCTCTCCGAAAAGTTCCATCGCCGCCTTCTTCAGGTCCTGCGAGATCGCGGAACCACTGGCGAGAACGATGCGGACGCTCGAGAGGTCGTAACGATGCTTCACCTCGTCGGGCAGCGACACGATGCGTCGGATCATGACGGGGACGAGCGATACCGCGGTCGCCTTGTGCTCCTCGATGAGACGGAGGACCTCCTCCGGATCGAACTTGGGCGGGAGGACGAGCGTCGCGCCGATGGCGGTCCCGAATGTGAAGGTCGCGAGACCGAACGAGTGGAAGAGGGGGGCCGGACAGACGATCACGTCGTCGCGCCTGTAAGGGACCGAGCCGAGGAGACTAGCGAGTGCGCCGATGCCGGCGGCCGATGCGTCGCGTGACGCGCCCTTCGGCGTCCCCGTCGTCCCCGAGGTCTGGATGACGATCTTGGCGCTCCCGCGATGGAGGGTGAAAGGGGGCAGAGGTGCTCCGGAACACCCCTCGATGAAGTCTTCGAAGGAGATGGATCCCTCAAGCGCCTCGCTTCGTTCCCCGACATACACGAGCGAGACACCCTCGGACACCGTCTTCTCGACCTGCTCCGCGTGGGCGGTGTCGTAGACGAGCAGGACGGGCTCGACATTGGCCATCACGGCCTTGAGCTCCTTCGTCTTCGCCCAGGTGTTGAGGGGGCAGACGATGATCCCGGCCTTCTGCGCGGCGAACGCGGTCGCCGCCATCTCGCGTCCGTTGCGGAGGAGCAGCCCGACCTTGCCTCCGGGCTCTACGCCGGCCCGCTCGAGAGCGCGGGCAACCTTGTTCGATGCCATGTCTAGTTCTTTCCACGTCATCGAGCCCCTGCGGTCTCTGATCGCATCCTTGCTACCGACGGAGATGGCGTTGATACGTACGAGGACGCCGAGGGTGGGGCCGCGTCCGAGAAGCCATGGGAGGGCCGCGCCGACCGCGATGGGGGTTGCAGGGGTGATCATCCCGGCCGCGAACAACCGCCGTACGTTTCGCGGATTCGTTAGATCCCTTAGTTGTTTCACTCCGTCGAGGGCGCCGGCCATCACTTCTCCTTCAGTTCCCGTCGGGCGATCCGACAACCATAGACCGAGATCGAGCTCGCGAACTCTAGACTCCGACGTCCTCCGGAGGCTTCGGCGCGTCGAACGCGCACTGCAACACATCCCTGATGCGATCGCTCGGATAGGCCGCAGCGAGAACGTTCTCGTCCCCCCGGCCCCCATAGCCCTCGGGAAGGTTCTCTTCCCGCCAGTTATCGCGGATCGTGTACCCGTTGAGGAACCGCGCCACATCCTCCGCGGTCACCTTCAGACGACGCATCATCTTCCGGTCGAGGAACGGGCCCGCCGCAGTCGTCTGCTCGACGAGAGATCTCCCCGCCGGAACGTCGAAGCGAGCATCGATGCTCTCTTGCAACCGCCCTTGCAGCAACGGCCACGCATCGGATCGCGTCGCCGGCGGGGTGTTCCCGTGGTCCGCCGTCACGATCACGACGTAGTCCTTCACACGGCGGTCGAGGTGGTCGACCAAGTCACCGAGAGCGGCGTCTTGCGCCTCGAGCACAGCTCCCATCTCTTCGGAGTCCATGTTGTGTTGGTGGGCGACGATGTCGGTGGGCTTGTAGTTGGTGAAGAAGAGGTCGGGCACGTCATCGCTTCCGTAGCCCTGGCCTGCCAGCATCGCGAGCAGCGCGTCGGTCTGGTAACCGACCCAGGCGGGATTGTCGTGCTGCTCGAGGATGTCGTGCCCTCGCCACTGCCCATCGGCTGAGCCGTCGGCACGATCGAGCTCGTCGGCGTAGCTCTTGATGCCCCGGAAGCTCGCGATCTCTTCCGGCGTCGAATAGAAGGCATCGTTGCCGCTGATCCCGTCGCCGATGAGGCCCAGCTGGTCGGCGTCGCCCCCCGTCGTCTGCGTCCCATGCCCCAGCATCCCGAGATGCCACGACTTCCACGCCAGCATCCCCACGACGGGAACGTTGTCCAGCGCGAGATCGATCTCGTCGGCGAACGTTGTCAACCGCAACTGTCGCGGATCGCGACCGGCGAACGCGCCTCCCACTCGGCCGTCGGAGAGCCGCATCTCGATTGCGGTCATCCCGTGTTGGCGTGGGTACGCTCCCGTTCCGAGCGTCGCGTGAGTCGCAGGAGTGATCGACGGCGAGGAACCCACCACGGCTTCGACGTACGAGGTGCCCTCCGATCCCAAGCGCTTGAGGTTCGGCCACCGGTCGGGCCAGCGCTCTAGAACGTTGCGACCGATCCCGTCCCAGACGACGGTCACGATCACCTTGGGAGAGGCGTCCGGTTCTAGGGCGGCGTCGAGGGGTCGTCCCGCCCGGGGAGGCAGATCGACGCCGGTCAGTCGCCCCGCGGTCGGATAAACGTCGGCGATGCCGACGGGGTCGTTCAAGGGGCCGTTCGACCTGATGTTGCCCGGCCCGTACAGCACGAGGGGAACCTTCTGGAGGTAGTCCCAGGGACCCGAATGACTGGTGGTCCCGAAGGAGCCCGAGTAGTTGGGAGGTAGAGGAACCGTCGTCACGTCCTCCGAATGAAGTTCGTCGTGTCCGCGCCAGAGCCGTGCGAGTTCCTTCGGCGCCAGATCGCACGCTCTCGCTATCGGATCGTTCGACCCGAAGATCCTGTCGTCCCGCGCGCCCGACGGACCTCCGGGATCGTCATCCCTCACGACCAGGAAAGTCACCCCCGCCACGAGCAGGACGAGGAGAGCGACAACGACACGGCCGAACGGGGTGAGCACCGAGCGAGGGTAACAAGCACTCGCACCTCGTAGATTGGTGGTGTGAGTCCTCGTCGAGATGTATCCATGACGCCGGAGGAGGTGGCGGCGTTCCTCCAACCGGCGCGCACGGCCGTCTTCACGACGCTGGACCGTGCCGGGTGGCCGCATTGCACGGCGATGTGGTTCAACCCGGAGCAAGACCGTCTCTCGATGTGGACCTACGCGAAGAGCCAGAAGGCGAAGAACCTCGTTCGCGATCCGCGCACCGCCCTCCTGGTCGAAGACGGCGCGGCTTACAACGAGCTGAAGGGGGTCCTCATCAGGGGCCGGGCCCAGGTGATCGACACCTTCGAGGAGGTTGCGGACGTGGGCAGGCGCTTGTACGAGCGCTACACTCTGCCGGCCACGGGCGTGGCGATCGAGGATGGACCGATCGTGGAGATAGAGCGTCAGGCTCGTAAGCGGGTCGCGATCGTCGTCCCGATGGACGATGTGGCCTCGTGGGACCACGCCAAACTCTGAGGG
>JBOGXG010000206.1:0-4711 GCA_050694195.1 Actinomycetota bacterium
GTGTGGATCGACCGGACGTCCGTCGCGTTCTCCTGGATCCGCGGTCTGGAGAGGTGACGGTGGGCATGGGGCGGCCACCGATACTCGACGAAGGTTCGGTCTTGATCCAGACATCCTTCTCCGTGATCAGCCCCGGGACGGAGCGCTCGAAGCTCGAGCTCGCCTCCACGAGCCTCTTGGGCAAGGCGCGATCCCGACCGGATCTCGTCCGACAGGTCATCGATAAGGCTCGCAAGGAGGGCATCCGCGCGACGGCAACCGCGGTCAAGCGGCAGCTACAGGAACCGATGAGCCTCGGCTATTCCTTGGCCGGAACGGCGATCGCCGTGGGGCAGCGCGTTACGGGTATCGGCCCCGGTGACCTGGTCGCGGCGGGGGGCGGGGGTCATGCCGTGCATGCCGATGTGGTCGCGGTGCCCCAGAACCTCGTCGTGCGCGTGCCCGACGGCGTCACCCCGGAGTGGGCCGCCCTGACCACTCTCGGAGCCGTGAGCATGCATGGTTTCCGACTGGCGGAAGTTCAGGTCGGATCGAACGTCGTCGTGCTGGGGTTGGGTCTCGTCGGCGTGCTTGCGGCCGCGATAGCAAAGGCCGCCGGCTGTCGCATCGTCGGCGCGGACCTGAACGACGGCATGGTCGAAAGGGCGCGCGGACTCGGGCTGCATGCGGTGTCCTCGGCTGCCTTGCAGGATGAAGTCCTTCGTCAGACGAGAGGTCGCGGCGCCGACGCCGTCCTCGTCTGTGCCGCGACGCGAAGCGCGGGCCCCCTGGAGACCGCCGGGCAGCTGGCGCGCGATCGCGCGAAGGTCGTCGTCGTCGGAGACGTTCCCGTTCAGGCGCCGCGAGCTCTTTACTTCGAGAAGGAGATCGAGCTCGTCGTGTCCCGGTCGTACGGGCCCGGTCGCTACGATCCCGCCTTCGAAGAACACGGCCACGACTATCCGATCGGGTACGTGCGGTGGACGGAGAAGCGAAACATGGAGTCCTTCCTCGACCTCCTCGCGGGCAAACACGTAGATGTCGAACCTCTCGTGGAGCGGCGTTTCCCTGCCGATCGAGCCGCGGAGGCGTACGAGATGGTTAAGACGTCGCCCGGCGCGATCGCGCTCCTCGACTTCGGCAACCCGCCCACGGCCCGTCCGAAGATCGCCCCACGGCAGATCACGCCGAGCCGTCGAGGACCGAGGATCGGTCTGATCGGGACGGGGAGCTTCGCGTCGCGCATCCTCGTGCCAGCTCTGAAGGCGGCCGACGCGGAACCGATCGCGATCGTCTCGCAACAAGGACGACGTCCGGGGTGGGCGGCCGAAGATAGAACCGAGCTGATCCCGTCGATCGAGAGCCTGCTCGCTCGTAGCGACATCGACGCGGTGGTCATCGCGTCGCGTCATGACTCCCACGCCGGGTTGGCGGTCGCCGCACTCGAGGCCCGGAAAGCCGTCTTCGTGGAGAAGCCTCTCGCACTCAGTGATGACGACCTAACTCGGATCGTGACCGCCTATGGGGCGGGCGATCGTCCGCTGCAGGTCGGATTCAATCGCCGCTTCGCCCCATTGACCCGGGACCTGGCGTCGCATCTTCACCGTCGCGTCGGACCGGCGTTCATCGGCATCCGGGTCAACGCCGGCCCTCTCCCTGCGGATCACTGGCTCCTCGACCCCGAGGTAGGAGGCGGACGCATCCTCGGCGAGATGTGCCACTTCATCGACCTCGCGACCTTCCTGATCGGCGCCTTCCCCACCAGGGTCATGGCCACCGCGGCGCGCCGCGGATCGGAATCCCCTCAGACGGCGGGCGACATCTCCGCCGGCATCGAGTTCTCGGACGGCTCCTGCGCCCAGGTCTCCTACGTCTCGAGCGGTGAGCCGGCTCTCGGGAAGGAGCGGCTCGAGGCTTTCTTCGACGGGACCACCTACGTCATCGACGACTGGCACCATCTGACGGTGGCCTCCGGGGGGCGAAGCAAGACGTCCTCGCACCACCCCGACAAGGGGCACAACGCGGAGATCGAGGCGTTCATCGACCTCCTCACCAGTGGACGAGGAGACGATGGGTTCGCCACGTCCGTCGCATCGACGCGCGCCACGTTGGCGGTCGTCGGATCGGCGGCTCTCGGGGTGCCCGTCGACCTGTAGCCGAGACGAGCGAACGTCAGCGGCGCCGCGGGCTGATCGACGAGAGGAGCCCGCGCAATCCTCCTCGTTCCGGAGCCGGCTTACCGGCCCCCCGTGTCTCGGTCTGTGGGGTCGAGTAGTAGGAGCCCGTGTAGTAGTAGTCCGACGTCCGCTCCGCGACCGAGTTGACGATCAGACCCAGGAGCGGCCGGCCGGCGCGCTCGAGCTCGGCCTTCGCGCGCTGGGCCGCGGACCGTTCGGTGGAGCCCGACTCGACGACGAGGATCGATCCGCCCGCGAAAGAGGCAAGTATCGGGGCGTCCGCCACCGCAAGCACCGGTGGAGTGTCCAGGAGGACGAGATCCGAGTGCGCTTCCAGAGCCTGTAACAACCGGCCCATCCGTGGTGAGGAGAGGAGCTCGGCGGGGTTCGGAGGGATGTGCCCGGTGGGGATCACCCGAAGGTTTCGAACCCCCGGATCCTGGATGATCGCCCACGGCTCGTCCTCCTCGGATGCCAGCCATGTCGACAGCCCATGGTCGCTCTTTACGCCGAAGTAGTTCTCGATCATCGGACGTCTCATGTCGGCGGAGACGAGCACGATGCGTTTGCCGGCCTCGGCGAGAGTCACCGCGAGGTTCGCGGTGGTTGTCGTCTTGCCCTCGCGGGCCGAGGGGCTACTGAGAAGCACACTCTTCATCCCCGTCCCGCCCATCACGAACTGCATGTTCGTCCGAAGCGTCCTGTAGTGCTCGGTGACATGGCTGTGAGGTTCGGACCGCGCGACGAGGGTCCACTCTTGCTTCTTGGGGTTCGCTCCCGCGTGGCGAGGGATGACGGCGATCACCGGGCTGCGGAGCCACTCCTCGGCGTCCTCTCTGTTGCGGATCCTCTCGTCCAGACGTTCGCGGGCGAACGCGACCCCCACCCCGAGGAAGAGTCCAACGAGCGCGCCGAGCACGCCGTTCGAGATGTGGTTCGGCGAGAAGGGAGACGTCGGCAACGTCGCGGCCTCGATGACTTCTCCGCCGCCGAGGTCCGCCGTGTCCTGCGGTTCGAGATCCGAGAGCCTCTGTTCGAGCACGCCCAACCGTGCGATCAATGTCCCGCGCTCCGCTTCGAGGGCCGCCGCCAATTCCGCGTTGTTCTCGTTCACGGCGGCCGCCTGGTCCGCCGCGACCTGCGCGAGCTGTCTCTCCAGTTTGTCGATCTGTGATTGCAAAGACGCCTGGGACTGCTCCAGGACCGCCTGCGTCTGTTGCCGGCGATACTGGATGTAGTTGCTTCCGAACGCGTTAGCGGCTTGCTGAGCCTCCGTAGCGTCGCCGGAGACGAAGATCAATCTCATCACGGCGCTCTCGGGGACCGGATCCACGCTTAGGTTGTTCAGGAAGTACGCAGTCGGCTTATCGCTCCGGAGCTCATCCTTCACCAACCGTGCGACCGGTTCCGACTTGACGAGTTGGGCCTCGGTCGGAAGATCGGGGGGAGCAACGTAGTAGGCATCCGGAGAGGACGACTTCACCAGCACTCGGGATTCGCCGCGGTACAGCGGCGTCTGACGGAAAGAAAGCGTGAGGGCGATGGCCGTCGCGACGACGACGAGCACGATGACGCTCCATCGCCTCGACCGCAGCACCGCAAGGTGACTGCGTAGCTCAGAATCGGTCGTTTCGGACAGTGCTTCTCTATCCACTGGGACTCCTCGAACTGGGGGCACGGCATAAGGACGCGGCCGCCGGGGTCATTTATCCCCCAATTTCCATGATCTGGCAATCACCTTCGGGCGTCCAATATCAGCCTAAAGGTTTGCGCCGTCGCCAGAGCGCCCCTGGCCACGAAACGATCGAGGGTGGCATCGTCGTCGTCGGGGTCCCTGATGACGAAGTCCTCGGGAGGGAAGACCTCGAGCGAATAAGAATCCGGCCTCGTCATCGTCTGCGGCACGAGGGTCATCTCATAGCTGTCGTCGCTGAAGAACGCGGGAGCGTCGTACTCGAGGGTGACCTCGGCGCTCTCTCCCGGAGGGATATCGAGCAGGGTCCATACGACCGGATAGCCCGTGTCCTCGAACTGGTAGAGCTCGCGCTCGTTGCCGTTCAACTGCAGCGCTCGGGGCACCGAGCCCTCGGGAAGGAGGAGGGAAAGTTGCGTCCGGTTGGTACCGGGCGGGATCTCGGGATCGTCGACCCCCAACAGCGCGGGGACGCCCTCGGGCGGAGCGTCGTTACGGAGCACCGCCGTGGTACGCACGTGAGCGACCCCGTCGGCCGACAAGCGGATCGAAGTATCGAGGGTTCGGTTCAGGAAGAAGTCGACCTTGTTACGCCCGTAGTTGTTCTGGAATACAAGCTGCAGGCTCGGGCCGTGTTGCTCGAAGGACCCAGAGATCCCGAGCGTCTCCATGGCGTTCTGGACGCCAGCGTCCGACGAGAACACCTTCAGGTGGTTCCTCCTCGCCGCTTCGGCGACCCCTTCTGCGAACTCCAGGTCGTCGATCTGGCCGCTCGAGACCCGCATCCAGAAAGCCTCGACCAAACGCTCCAGGTAGCGCGATTGAGCGGCGTCGGAGGAGAACTCTTCGTACGAGCGCTTCA
>JBOGXG010000207.1:0-5759 GCA_050694195.1 Actinomycetota bacterium
GCAGAAGACCGTCAGCACTCAGGTCTACGAGATTCCGCCACCTGTCACCGACATCGACCTGCGCCTGCGCTGTCCGCCGCCACCGATCAAGAAGAAGATCCCCAAGATCACGGGGGAGGCCCGCGTGGGAGAAAGGCTGACCTGTTCGACGGGCAAGTGGCGTAACAAGCCCACGGGGTACGACTTCCTGTGGCAACGCGGTAGCGCGCCCATCATCGGAGCTACCAAGAAGCTCTACCGGCCGACAACCGACGACGTCGGCCGGAAGCTCTCATGCCTCGTGCGCGCCCGCAACTCTTACGGCAACAACCTTGCCCGATCGAAGAACGTTCTCACCCGCTGATCGCCCCGAGTCGTTGGTTCGCCTGCACCGACAGCCTCCTTTAGCGGTCCGGCCGTTTACGTGTTTGTGTGGTGGGCCCCAACGGGATTTGAACCCGTGCTACCGCCTTGAAAGTGCGGACCAGTGAGTTTTCGTCGTTTCGCGAGGTTGCTCAGGGGTCTTCGTTTGTCCAGGTAGTGGGGCCTTTCGGGCTGTTCGCGGTCCTCGACGTTTTCCGTCGTTTTTCAGCAGCGCGGGCAACAGACGGGCAACAGGAAGAGCGCGCGATTCGTCGATGGGTCGAGGCCTGTGCGCAGGTTTGAACCCCGGGGCCTCGATCACTTGAAGCCCGTTCTTCAGCAGATCCCAGAGTCGCTCAATCGTTTGCGCGACGGGCGAGCAGCCGTGCTAACTGGGTGCGGGAGGTGATCGTCAGCTTCCTGTAGGCGTTGCCGAGGTGGAACTCGATCGTCTTCGGACTGAGGAAGAGGGCGGAGGCGGCCTCTTTGTTGGTAGCGCCATCCGCAACCGCCAGGGCCACCTGAAGCTCCTGGGCTGTGAGCCGCTCGAGCGCCGGTTCCGACGCCGGGCGCACCCGGCCCCCGTTCCGTGCGAGCTCGGCCCGAGCGTGCTCGGCCCACGGTGCGGCCCCCAGCCCCTCGAACGTTTCCAGGGCGGCCCGCAGGGGACGACGCGCCTCGGTGCGCCTGCGCACGCGGCCCAAGCGCTGTCCGTAGCGCAGCTCGGTTCGAGCGCGCTCGAACGGGGTGGGAGTCCGCTCGTGCCACTCGAAAGCGGCGGCGAAGTGGCGCTCGAAGTCCTGGTCTGAGGCGAGAACCCCGCGGCAGCGCGCCGCGGCGGCATGAGCCCAGGCCCGACCGGTTGCTTTGGCCTGCCGCTCAAGGTGGTTCACGACTTTCTCGGAGTCCCCTCTCTCGCCGAGCCCGGCGTAGGCTTCGGCCAGATCCGGGGCCCACTGCACGAGGCAGGGCTCACCGATGGCCATCCGCTCGGCGAGCTTGGCGACCCGCTCCAACTGAACGATGGCCTCCTCGAAATGGCCGAGGCCCAGCTCCAGCAGCCCCAGGCCCGAGCCCGCCCACGGAAGGACCGAATCGACCCCGGTTCGCTCTGCGATCCGAAAGGCGCGATCGAGCCGGGAGCGGCATTCCTCCTCGCGTCCTTGGGCGGCCTCGACCCGTCCCAGACAAGTGAGGTGGAAGGACGACTCACTCTCGTGCGCGGCCTCTTCCGCCATACGCACCGCCTCCCATCCGGTCGAGTAGGCGTTTGCCCACCGTCCGGTCCGGAAGAACAGCATCGCTTGCGACGCCAGGAGGAAAGGCAAGGCGCCCACTGCCCCGGCCGCGCGCAGGAAACGCACGGTCCGGTCGAGGAAGCGCTCGGCCCGCTCATAGTCCTCCAGACACATCCAGGTGAATCCCGCGAGTTGGAGCAGGGGGGCACCCGTCAGAGGATCAGCCTGCGCGAGCGGTTCCTCGAGACGGTCGAGGATGGAGCGCGCCTCTGTCCCCCGGCCGACGTTGGTGAGTCCGTGTGCCAGCACGACCTCGGCCGCCACGGCGACCTCGCCCCCCGCCTGCTTCGCCAAGTGGGCCGCGGATTCGGCCGTTTTCACCTCGCTTAGGTACTCGCCGCGCATGGTGGCGATCACGGCCGCGTCGGTGAGCAGGGAGGCGGCGTGGGCGGGACGCTCTCCCTCGACGCGGTCGGCCTCGCCCAGAAGGACCTCGAACGCTTGAGCCGGCCGCCCGTCCCACACCTCCCCACGCGCGCGCAAGAGAGTGGCGTCGGCGCGCACGCGGGGATCGGTCGTCGCGATGAGTACCTCGTCCAGGAGCTTCAGGGAGTGGACGGTCCGTCCTGCAATTTGGGAGTCGCGCGCGGCCTCGAGGAGCCTCGTGGCTGCTCGATCGGATTCGGGAGAGAGCCGGGCGGCAAGCTCGAAGGCCGACGCTCCGGCGCCGGGACCGGCACGTTGCCGGGCCGCCTCCGCGGCCTGTTCGAGTCCGAGAGCCACGGACTCGTCGGGGCCGGCCGTGGCTCGGGCCAGGTGCCAGGCCCTCCGGTCGGGCTGCTCCGTGGAAACGACCTCGGCGAGGGCCTTGTGTGCCCTGCGACGGACCGCGGGGGACGCGGCTTGATAGATGGCGGAGCGCACCAGGGGGTGTTGGAACTCCACCTGCCCTCCTTTGATCTCGAGGAGGCCTGCCGCTTCAGCGGGAACGAGCGCGTCGAGGTCAAGGCCAGTCCTTTGGGCGGCGGCCTCGAGCGTCGCCACGGACGGCGTATCGCTGGCGGCAAAAAGTAGGAGGCAGTCGCGCGTCCGCTCGGGAAGCATCGCCACGCGGCGAAGGAACGCCTCCTCCACCCTCGGTCCCACGGGCAGGGGCTCAAGGAGCGGTTCGCGTCCCACGAGCGCTTCGGGCGACAGGAGCGAAACCAGCTCGATCAGCGCCAGCGGATTCCCGCCGGTTGTCTCGAACAGCCGGTCCGCGACCTGGGATGCGACCTCACCCTTGTCGG
Organism: Actinomycetota bacterium; assembly: GCA_050694195.1. Classification (GTDB taxonomy): domain Bacteria; phylum Actinomycetota; class CADDZG01; order CADDZG01; family WHSQ01; genus JBOGXG01. The sequence continues at coordinate 2,870 of JBOGXG010000207.1, forward strand.
CGAGCAGAACCTTCGCTTCTTCCCGGCGCAGCCCCGAGAGGGACATCTCGGCAAGAGCGCCCGAATGAAACGCCGAGTGCTCCCCGTCTCGCACCACGAAGAAGAGCAGGACCCCTTCCGCCTCCAGTCGACGCGCCGCGAACAGGAGAACCTCCGCAGTCGCCGCGTCGAGCCAGTGGGCGTCGTCGACGAGCACGACGAGCCCTGAGTCTTCCGCCACGGCCGCCAGCAGGGACAGAGTTGCGGCGGCGACCGTGAATCTGGAGCCTGCCACGGGCGGCCCGAGCGCGAGCGCTCCGGCCAGCGCCGTCCCTTGGGGACCGGGAAGCTCCCCGATCAAGCCGGCATCGTTGTGTAGCAGGGCATGCAGGGAGGAGAAGGGGATCTCCACCTCAGACTCGATCCCCCTCGTTGCCCGGACCACCATCGCGCCCACATGCTCGGCGGCGTATCTCAAGAGAGTGCTCTTACCGATGCCCGCCTCCCCCCGGATCACGAGTGACGCGCTCCGGCCGTGTCTCGCATCGGCGAGCAACCGTTCGATCCGGGCACATTCCGCCTCCCGAGAAACCAGCATCGCCCCATGCTAGTGCCACGGCCAGCGGGCTCAAAGTCTGGGGACTTCCCCAGTTATCTCGCCGGGCTCCGGTCACTACGGTTAGCAGTGGAACCAGACCAGACCGGACCCAGAAGGGGAGGGTGAACAACATGGAGGTACTCATCAACGGAGGGCGCGTCGCGCGCAGGATGGTATTTGCAGCGGTGGTGGCGGGAGCCCTAGTCATGACGGGAAGCGTTAAGGCAAGTCCGCCGGAGGCCGCGGCCGGAGAGTTCGTCGCGCCCCCACCCGCGCCGACGAGTTTCCGCACCGCGGGAAACAACTGCTTCACCGAGATCGACGACGTCTTTGAGCTGACCGGCACCCTGGAGGGGGAATTGGAGCTCGACTTCGTGGTCACCTTCCACGGCCCCTGCTCGGAGTTTCCGACGTTCCCGGCGAATTTCCGCGCGCCCGCCGGCTTCGGCGGCACGGTGACCCTGGACGGCACGATGCACACCGGATCGTTCGAGGGCACCTTCAATGGTCGCATCGACGAGCAGGCCGTAGCCCGAGGAACGCTCTCCATCGCGCGCGGTACGGGGGGATTGGCCGGGCTCCACGGGGTCATCGTCCTCGAGGGAACGCCCGGTGTGGGCGGGACCTATTCGGGTGACGTGCACCTCGACGGATAAGGCGGGCGAGCGTTCCTTGACGGCAGCGACGCCCACGTTCGACCCGGCGCGGTACAAGGCGGAGCAGCAACGGATATGGGACGCGGCCGCGCCGGGCTGGCGCCGCTGGGGAGGGCGGACGGAAGGGGCAGTCGCCGCGGTGGGGCGACGGCTGGTCGGTCTCGCCAAGATCTCAAGTGGTGACCGTGTTCTCGACGTCGCCACCGGCATCGGCGAGCCCGCCCTGACCGCGGCCCGCTGGATCGGCCCCACCGGTCTGGTCACCGCGACCGACATATCACCGGCGATGGTCGACATCGCTCGGGAACGTGTGGCGAACGCCGGTTTATTGAACGTCGAGTTCCGCACGATCGACGCCGAGGAGCTGGACTTTCCCGACGCGAGCTTTGACGCCGCGTTGTGCCGATTCGGGTTGATGTTCTTCCCGGACGTCCTCGGGGTGCTCGGCCGCGTCCTGCGCGCGCTGACGCCCGGCGCGAGCTTCGCCGCCGCGGTGTGGCGAGAGCCTCGGGCCGGTCAGCTGCCGAGCATCGAAATGGATCGCGTGATGAAAGCGCTGACGCCGCCACCTCTCCCACTTGTGGCCCCCGGCGGACTGGGTCTGGGAGACGGTCGTCGTCTGACGATGCTGATGGAGAGGGCGGGATTCGAAGGCGTTCGCACCGAGCCGGCCTTGGTGACCGCCGAGTTCGAGTCACTCGAGCAGTACAGCCGATTCTTGCGGGAGACCACCCCCGAGATCACCGGCAGGGTGATCGACAACATGCCGGAGGGGCTGGACCGCCTGCAAGCTGCGGTGACGGAGGCGCTGTCTCGGCATGCCGAAGACGATGGACGCGTCCGCCTGTCGGGGGCCGCGGTCTTGGTCGGGGGAAGACGGCCGGCGCGACCCATGAGACGTCCGCCGGCGCGCAAAGCCTAGGGAGACTCCTAGTACCCAAGCCGTGCTCGGCCCCCTAGCCTCAGCGATGTGAGCACTTAGCCATCTCTATCCACCGGGGCGGATTGATTCGAGCGAGGAGGCACGACATGAGATTCACCCGCCGCGCGATCACCACTCTCGCCGTCACGACGATCATCGCGTTGTGGGGCGGGGCAGTCCTTGCCGACCACGACGCGAACACGGTTCATGCCTGCAAGAAGAAGAAGAACGGACAGCTCCGACAGGTGGACGCGCCCGAGGACTGCAGCCCGAGTGAAACCGCAGTCGCCTGGAACGTCGAGGGTCCCGTGGGTCCGCAGGGGGACGCCGGTCCCCAGGGCGACCCCGGTCCCCAGGGCGACCCCGGTCCCCAGGGCGATCCCGGTCCGCAGGGCGATCCCGGTCCGCAGGGCGATCCCGGGACCAGCCTCAACTCGCGCCGGATCGCCCTTCTTCGCTGGTATGAGGCCCGCCAGGCACCGGCATTCCCGGCCGGCAACGGCCCCCACGCCGTCGCCTTCGACGGCTCCCACATCTGGGTCGCGAACGTCAGTGGCGACGACGTGAGCAAGCTCGCGCTCGACGGGACCAAGGTCGGCGACTTCGCCACCGGAGATGGGCCTGCCACCGTCGCCTTCGACGGCTCCCACATCTGGGTCGCGAACTTCGACGGCGACAACGTGAGCAAGCTCGCGCTCGACGGGACCAAGGTCGGCGACTTCGCCGCCGGAGACG
>JBOGXG010000208.1:0-12968 GCA_050694195.1 Actinomycetota bacterium
AATCCGGGTCGTATGAATCGTCGATCAAATCGGCGTACGAATCGACAGCCTCAGGGTTCAAGTCTCGCGCCGGATGGGGTCTGAAGACACCATCCTCATCGGGAAAACCCATCACCCCGAAGAAGCTCTTGCGGTGGATCTCACAAGGCCCCTTCTGCTGCAGGGCGTTCCAATGCTGGCGGGTGCCATAACCCACATTCCTCGCAAACCCATAGCCGGGGAAGCGGCGGTCGTACCGGCGCATGGCAGCGTCCCTGGTGACCTTGGCCACGATCGAAGCGGCGGCGACGGTGCGCGACACGTAGTCGGCCTTCTTGACTCCGAGATTCGGGTAGGGCAGCCGTTTCAACTTGAAGCAGTCGAGCAGCGCGTAGTCCGGCGCGACGTCGAGATGATTGAGCGCCCGGCGCAGGGCCTGGAGATTGCAGCGCTGGAGCCCGTCCCGATCGATCCGGTCGTGGCGAACTCGCACAACCGACCATGCGAGAGCGAGACTCCTTATCTCCTTGGCGAGTCGCTCGCGCTGCAGCTTGGTGCAGAGCTTGGAGTCCCTCAGACCTTCGATCGTCGCGTCGGGCGGAAGGATCACCGCGGCGGCTACGAGCGGGCCCGCGAGCGCTCCTCGGCCGACCTCGTCCGCCCCCGCGACTCTCTCGAATCCGGCGTCGTAGAGACGTCGCTCCATCAACCCCAGAGCGTCGGCCATTACAGCGTGCCGAAATCCTTGGGGGGCCAGATGATGAGCCACGCCCGGCCCACGATTTTGTCGACGTCCACGGGACCGATGACCCGCGAGTCCATGGAGTTGCTGCGGTTGTCGCCCATCACGAACACCGTACCGGCGGGGACCCGGCACCCGCCATCTCCCGGTTCGAGTTTCATCGATTTGCAGGTCGAGGACATGATCTTGGAACTGCCGGTGTCCCGGCCCCCCTTGATGTAGGGCTCATCCACCTTGTCGCCGTTGACTACCAGAGTCCGGTTGTTCCCCGTGTAACTGATCACGTCGCCACCCACCGCAACGACCCGCTTGATGAAGTCGGTTTCCTCACCGGTCGGTAGCCCGAGCAGCTCGCGGAAGAAGTTGCGCACGTCCTCGCTCCAGGGGAGGTCGGGCGCCTCTCCGGCGGTCTCGCGCGCGAACACGATGACCTGTCCCCTGGCCGGGTCCCCGAAGCGATAGCTCACCTTCTCGACGAGCACCCGGTCCCCGCGCACGAGGGTCGGGTTCATGGAAGCGGAGGGGATAAAGAATGCCTGGACCAGAAAGATTTTGATGACGATCGCGATGATGAAGGCGAGCACTATCAGCAGAGGAAGCTCGGCGATCTGCTTGAACAAGCTGCTTTGCTTCTTCTTCTTGGCGGGCTCGGACGCGGTCTTCTTGGTAGCGGGCTCCTCGGCCGGTTTCTTCTCCGGCTCCTCCTTCGTGGGGGCGTGCATCGCCTCGGCTGTCTCCGGCGACGAGGCGACCGTCCGCGCCCCATTGCCCTCGATGTCGGGAGCCTGCTCGGCCACCCGGCTCGTGCCCGTCTCCCGCCTCAGGCGATCCGCCACGGAGTCGTCCACCGGCGTCAGATGGCTGTCCGCGGGCTGGCCCATTGCTTTGAGACGAGCGATGACCTCCTGCGAGGTCATGCCTAGTTCACGGGCTACTTGCTGGACGGTCGACATGAAGTGAACAGATTAGGGGCTTTTAGAGGGTTCCGAAGTCCTTTGGAGGCCAGATCGATAGAAACGCCTCCCCGACGACCTCATCGACGTCCACCGGGCCAAAGCTCCGCGAGTCGTCGGAATTCCCACGGTTGTCGCCCATCACGAAGATCTGGCCGGACGGCACTCTCTGAGGGGGAAAATCTGTGGTCACGATTCCCTGAGGTAGGTAGGGCTCTTCCACGGGAACGTCGTTGACGTAGACGACGCCCTCCCGGCCCTCGATCGTGTCTCCGCCGATGGCCATCACCCGCTTGACGAAGTCCTGCTCGCCGCCGGTCGGGAAGCCGAACAAGCTCTTGAATGCGTTGACCACGTCGTCGAACACCGAGTCATCTGCGGTCGGCGGCGGAGGTGCATCGGGGTTCAGGGATCGCTCGAACACCACGACGTCGCCCCGCTGGGGCTCTGCGAAGAGATAGGTGACCTTCTCGACCAGGATGCGCTCGCCGACCTCGAGCGTCGGCATCATCGATCCCGAGGGTATGTAGAAGGCCTGCAGAACGAACGTCTTGATCAAAAGAGCGAGAGCGAAGGCCGCGACCACAAGAACGGGGAACTCGCGCCAAAACGAACGGTGCTTGGTGGGTTCGTCGCGATCCTCGGTTCGGGTCTCGGCGGGGGCCGCAGCCTCCACTAGGTCTGACGCTTCTCTTTGACCTTGGCCTTCTTGCCGATGCGGTCTCGCAGGTAATACAGCTTGGCCCTGCGCACGTCGCCCTGGCTGACGCGTTCGATCGTGGCGATCATCGGAGAGTGCAGAGGGAAGGTGCGCTCGACGCCGACTCCGAAGGAGAGCTTGCGCACGGTGAAGGTCTCGGACAGCTTGCTGCCGCGGCGCCGGATCACGATGCCCTCGAAGATCTGGACTCGCTGCCGCTCACCCTCGACCACGCGCACGTGAACCTTGACGGTGTCGCCGGGACCGAAGTCCGGCAGGTCATCCCGCAGATATGGCCGCTCGACGACGTCGGTCGGATTCATGACGACATTTCTCCTCTCGCGATCGTCGAGACGATCGCTGACTTCTCCTCAGCTCATGTGCTCTGTTTGTAGCCCGGACGGGATTCGAACCCGTGATCTCCGCCTTGAGAGGGCGGCGTCCTCGGCCAACTAGACTAACGGGCCAAGTCGTTGCCGTGTCCAAGACCGCTGGTCACTAAGCGTTTTTCCGACTGTCGTGGGCACTCCTGAAGTAGCCGACCCGCGAACGGATCGCGACAGAGGATAAAGCTTCTGGCCCCCCTCGGCGAACGACTGACAAGCCGCGACGGCTCCTCTTGCTTCGACGAGTGAGGGCCCTCTCCTTCACCCCTACTGCTAGCATTGATCGGGATTGGGTCGTGGGGTAATTGGCAGCCCGACGGGTTCTGGCCCCGTTAGTCCAGGTTCGAGTCCTGGCGACCCAGCTTGGCTCCTCGCCCGTGGGTCCTGATCCGATGGCAGTTCGAGCACGTTATGTCACATTTGGCGATCTCTCGCCTTAGATCTTCGAGTGACCAGAGGCCGCTGAGAGCTCCTTGACCGATATTGAAGAGCTTGTCGGCGTCCGGCCGGTGGTCGAAATCCATGACGTAGGAGGGGTACCGAACTCCGCAATCAGCGCACGGCTTGTCCTTCGCCTGGCGGACGATGCGCCTCGCCTCATCGCGTCTGCGCTGATTACGCGCCGCCGTAGCCTTTCGGTAGCGCTGTGCGTTCCGCGCGTAATGCTCCCTCACGTACTGGTTCCGGCACACCCTGCAGTAGGACTGGAGTCCGTCTCTTCGCCGACGGTTGCGGCCGAAGGCGTCAAGGGGTTTATGGGTTCGGCATCGGGGGCAGCGCTTCACCACCTAACCGTAGCTATAGGCAGCGACAGATCACGAGGCGGCGCGGAGCCGTGCGAGCGTCTCGTCCCGGCCCAGTATCTCTAGAGATTCGAACAGTGGCGGAGACACGAGCGTGCCGGTGACCGCGGCCCTGATCGGCTGGAACGCCTTCTTCGGCTTCATTTCGCGCTGCTCGGCGAGGCTCCGGAGAGCCTCCTCGATCCCCGGCGTCGTCCACTTCTCGACCGCCGACAGCCCTTCCGCTACGGCACGGAGGTACTCGGCTTGGCCCTCGAGGGCCGTGGCCGCCTTCTCGTCCGGCGGCGTGCGTTCGAACAGGAAGCGGACCATGGGCGGGGCCTCGTCGAGACGCTTCAGTCGTTCGACGAGGAGCGGAGCGACGGCCCTCAGTTTCGCGCGGCCCTCCTCGTCGTCGGCATCGATCCCCGCGCGGACGCAGAACGGCACGAGTCTCTCGGCGAGGTCCTCCGGAGCCAGAGCCTTTATGTAATGCATGTTGACCCATTCGAGCTTGGCCAGGTCGAAGGCCGCCGGGTTCCTCCCCACCCGCTCCAACGTGAAGGCCTCGATCAACTCGTCGACCGAGAAGATGTTGGTCTTGTCGTCCAGTGACCACCCGAGGAGCGCGAGATAGTTGATCGTCGCCTCGGCCAGATAGCCCTGGTCCCTGTACGCGCGCACCGACACGTCGCCCCATCGTTTCGACAGCGGCTTCCCGCCTTCCGTGACGAGCAGCGGGAGGTGGGCGAACACCGGAGGCTCCGCGAACCCGAGTGCCTCCCTGATGAGCAGTTGACGTGGCGTCGAGGCGACGAGGTCGTTGCCGCGGATCACGTGGGTGATCCCCATCAGCGCGTCGTCGACCGTGACGGCAAGCATGTACGTCGGCGACCCGTCCGAGCGTTGGATGACGAAGTCGGGGGTTCTGCCGAGGTCGGTGGAGAGGGGGCCCAGCACCGCGTCGTCGAACGTGATCGTGCGATCGGGTGGAACGATGAAGCGGACGGAAGGGCGATGGCCCTCATCCTTGCGGGCCTCGGCTATCGAGCGATGATCGGGCCGGCGTCCCTCGGCCTGCGCCCGCTTGCGCTCCTCATCGACATCCTCCGCGCTGGCGTAATCGTGATAGGCGAACCCTCCATCGACGAGCCTCTTGGTGTAGTCGTCGTAGATGTTGAAGCGCTCGCTCTGTCGATAGGGGCCGTTCGGGCCCCCGACCTCGGGGCCCTCGTCCCACTCGAGTCCGAGCCACCTCATGTCCTCGAGGACCGCTTGGTAGTTCTCCTCGGTGGCGCGCTTCGCGTCGGTATCTGCGATGCGAAGAACGAAACTGCCATCGTTGTGGCGCGCGAAGAGCCAGCTGAACAAAGCAGTGCGAGCGTTACCGACGTGTATCGATCCGCTCGGGGCGGGCTCGATACGTGTCTTCACGTCTGACATCGAGCCAGATTAAGTGATGGGTCGGCGGTTTCCTCCCGTGCTCCCTCTAGGCGCGGCTGCGACGATTCACTAACGTCTCCCCTTAGCCGGCCGACGAGCCGGGGACGAAGGAGTGGGGCCATGACGAAGTGGAAGGTGCTGGGCGGAGCGGTCTCGGTGCTATGTATCGGCGTGATGACCGCGACCCTGTTGCCTGCGACCGGGCAGATAAGCGGTAAGCGGTTCGTCCTCTGCGAGAAGAACGGGCCGAAGGACTACGAGAAAGACGTGGACGTACGTCCCAACGGTTTCTCCGCCGGCGATCAGTTCCTCTTCAGCGAGCCGGAGTTCGACGAGGCGGGACGCAAGGTCGGCAAGATCGTCGGGAGCGGCAGAGTCATACGGACGTTCGGTGAGCGCGACGCCTTGGTTCAGTTCAACGTGAGCCTGAACCTCGACGGGGGCCGGATCGAGATCCAAGCCAGCAGCAAGTTCACAAACACCACTGGGGCGACCTTCGCGATCGTTGGCGGAACGGGTCGTTACGCTGGCAAGACCGGAACGGTCAAGGTTCGCTCGCGTCGCTGCGACGGCGTCGGTAAGAAGGGCGACAGCCTAGTCGTCAGGTTCGAATAGCCGTTTCTGGTGCAGGAAAGGCACACATAGCGCCCGGATTTCGACTAGGAAACTGAAACGAAGTCGAGCCAGTCGTAGTACTTCTCGTCTTCGCCTCGGACGATCGCGAAGTACTTCTGCTGCAATGTTTGCGTAACCGTGCCGGGGGGGCCGATGACGCGTCCATCGATCTCGCGCACCGGTGTCACCTCGGCCGCGGTTCCGCAGCAGAAGATCTCGTCTGCGAGGTATAGGTCCGCGCGCGTGATCTGATCCTCGCGCACCGGCGTGCCGAGGTCGGCGGCGATCTTCAAGAGTGTGTTGCGCGTTATCCCGCCGAGGGAGCCCGCCGACAGCGGCGGCGTTGTGATCTCGCCGTCTTTGACGACGAAGATGTTCTCGCCCGTTGCCTCCGCGACGAAACCCTGGTTGTTCAGCAGGATCGCTTCGTCGAAACCCTTGTGCACGGCCTCCTGCTTCGCTGCAACGGAATTTATGTAGGCGCCCGTCACCTTGGCCGCCGGCGGGATGATGTTCGGGTCGTGGCGCCGCCACGACGAGATCGTCATCCGAACACCGTTCTGTAGAGCCTCGTCGCCCAGGTATGCCCCCCACCGCCAGACCGCGACCGTGACGTCCACGGGGTTCGCTTCGGGGTTGACACCGACCTCTCCGTAGCCGCGGAAGGCGATCGGTCGCACGTAGCAACTGTCGAGTCGGTTGATCTTTATCAGTTCGTGCGTCGCGTTCACGAGCTCATCGACCGAGTAGGGGATGTCCATCATGAAGATCTTGCCGGAACGCTCCATGCGCTCGAGGTGATCGCGGAGTCGGAAAACGGCGGGCCCTTGAGGGGTCGCGTAACAGCGGATGCCCTCGAAGACACCCGTGCCGTAGTGGAGCGCATGCACGAGAACGTGCACCGTCGCGTCCTCCCAGTCGACGAGCTTCCCGTTCATCCAGACCTTGTCGACCGGCTCGATCGGCATACCTCTCCCCCTAGTTGCTCGTGCCTAGCTTCTGTCGGGCTCGTCTTCGAGAACGATCAACTTGGCATCTCGAAGTTCGGCCCCCGCCACGATCCGCTCCAGGACATCCTGCTTGATGGGTGAATCCAGCGCCAATCCCATCAGCGCCTCGCCCCCCTGGGTCTGGCGAGCCACCTGCATGTTAGCGATGTTCACCCCGGCCTGGCCCAGCAGCGTCCCGACGATCCCAACGACTCCGGGCCGGTCGGCGTAACGGAAGAAGGCCATGGTCGGGTGGAACGCCATGTCGAACTCGTAGCCGTACACCCGCACGAGCCGCTCGGTATCACGCTTGCCGACCAGAACACCGGCAACGGAGACGGTCTCGCCCTTGGCCTCGACGCGGACCTCGACGAGGTTCACGTAATCCAGCGACTGCGATGACTTCGATTCCTCGACCGAGATGCCGCGCTCCTTCGCGACGAGCGGCGCGTTCACGAACGTCACGGGTTCGTGCATCACTGCCGAGAACGCACCCTTGAGCCCGGCCAGCGTCAGCGCGCGCGTGTCGTGCTCCGCGATGCCTCCGATGTACTCGAACTTGATGCCCTCGATGCCGCCCCCACTCAACGCGACGGCCATCCGGCCGAGCGTCTCGGCGAGCCCGAGGTAAGCACGAACCGCTTCGGGGATGTCGGTTCCGACATCCAGGTTGACGGCGTACGGAACGAAGTCGCCGCGCAGAGCGAGGAGGACCTGCTCGGCTATCGCGAGCCCCGCCTTGTCCTGGGCCTCGGCGGTCGAAGCCCCGAGGTGGGGCGTCACGACGACGTTGGGGAGCCCGAAGAGAGGATGCTCGGTGACGGGCTCGCCCTCGAAAACGTCGACCGCGGCCCCCGCGACGGTTCCCTCGGCAAGCGCCTGCACCAAGGCGGCCTCGTCCACCAGGCCACCCCTAGCGGTGTTGACGATCCGGCCCCCCGGCTTCATCGCGGCGAACTGATCCGCTCCCAGGATGCCTACGGTCTCCGGCGTCTTCGGGAGGTGGACCGTCACGAAATCCGCCCGCGCGCAGACGTCGTCGACGGTATCCAGCAGCTCGACGCCCATCTGCGCCGCGCGTGCTGGAGCAACGTAGGGATCGTAGGCCAGCAGACGCATGCCGAAAGCCGACGCTCGCTGAGCCACGAGGGTCCCGACCCGGCCCAGACCGACGATGCCCAGGGTCTTCCCATGGAGCTCGACGCCCTGCCACAGCTCGCGCTCCCAGCGTCCTCTCACCAGCGCCGCGTGCGCCTGCGGAAGGTTCCGCGCCTGCGCGAGGAGCAGCGCGATCGTGTGTTCGGCGGCGGACAGAACGTTCGACTGCGGCGCGTTGACGACGAGGATGCCGTGGCGAGTCGCGGCCTCGACGTCGACGTTGTCGAGCCCGATCCCGGCTCGTCCGATGACCTTGAGGTTGTCCGCCCGCTCCAGGAGTGGTGAGTCCACGGTCGTGGCGGAGCGAACCACCAGGGCGTCGTAGTCCCCGATCACCTCGCGCAGTTCCTCGGGAGCCAGGCCCAGCTTCACGTCGACATCGAGGTGTTCGCGGAACCGCTCAAGCCCGGCGGCAGATAGCTTCTCCGAAGCGAGCACTTTCATGGAGCGTCAGATTACCCGGCGCCCAACTTCATCCGGCCACGGCGAGCTAGCGACCCACGGTCACTTGCCTGGAGACGGACGGAACGAGCCCGTCGTCACCCGCTCGGTTCACGAACAGCATGTAGGGACCCGGAGGAGCGATGTCGCCGGTCGGAGGGGTGGCGACGCGCAGCGCCCTGCCGTCCCGCTTGAGTATCGGAAGCTCCACAACCCTTTGATCCCCGTCGACCAGGTGCGTGACCGAGGTGTTGCGCACGAGTACGACGCTCTCGATGTCCGATGCGTCGTCGACGACCATCGTCGTGTGAGCGCCGTAGTCGAAGGCGCCCTCGGCGACGATGATCGACGGACGGTCGCCGCGGAAGAGGTAGGGCGGGCTGAAGATCTCGAAGCTGGGATCGCGCCCGTCCTGGGGCGAGAAACCTCCGGGCACCGTCGTGTTGTTCCCGTAGAGCGTGGAGATCGGGGCATGCCCTCCCACCAGCACGCGTCCGTCCGGTAGGAGAGTCGCGGTGTTGTGGTAGGTACGCAGCTGCTGCGAGCTGGCGAGGGGCAGCCAGGTCTCCGTCTCGGGATCAAAGAGCTCCGCGCGATTCACCGGGAAGCCGAGACCCGGCGCGACGACCTCATCTCGATCCGCGCCCGAGAACGCCAGCACCTCACCGGTCGGTAGTGCGACGCCCGACGAGTACCACCGAGGTTCGTTCAGGTCCCCCGTGGCGCGCGTGGCGATCGCGTTGTCGTTCGACGTGTCCACGGTGGTGATCGCGCTGAACGGGGTGGCGACGTACCCTCCCGGCGACGTCCCCATCACGCCGCCCGCGGAAAGGAACTCGGCCGTCACGTACTCGCCGTCCTCGTTCGGTTCGAGCGGCAACATGATCGAGAAGGAGGACCCTCTGAATCCGGGATGCAAGGTGCCGATGCCGGGGATCCCGAGATCGGTCCATGTCTTCGACTCCGTGTCGTAGGAGGCCGCGAGGTTCCAGAGCGGCTCGTCGTAGGAGTAGCCGTTCGGGTTGAAGACCTGTCCGGCGGCGTTGTAGTAGACGTCTCCGTTCGGAAGGAGGTGCAGCCTGGGGAACAACGGCAACGAGCGATCGGCCGATTCGCCGTTGTACGTCCATTCCCCGGTATCTGGATCGTAGGTCTCCGTCTCGACGACGTTGCGTCCAGAGTCCTCGGGGTGGTCGGGATAGACGGTCTTGACCAGTTTCTGAACGCCCGACGCGATGAACGTATCCCCGTTGCCGAGCGTCACCATCGTCGGGTACCAGCGACCGAATCCCATGTCCCCGGTCTGCGTCCAGCGGCTCGTCTCGGGATCGAAGATGCGCACGACCTTCAGTCCCTCGAGTTCCCCGGCCCCCACAGGCAGGGCATCGTTCCCCGGGTCGTTGTAGTAGGCCGTGCCTCCCGCCACGAGAAGGCGGCCGTCGGGCAGGTAGTTGAGGTCGGAGCAGAACAGCGCTCCGTCGTTGTACGTCTCCGTGCTGTTGGCTCCGGGGATCAGCGGGTTGATCTCGCCGGTCGCACCGCCGTCCAGCGGCGCCGGCTTCGTCCAGGTCGGCTTCGACCCCCGGAGGTCGAGCACCCGGCCCTGGTCGTTAACGGAGACATCCCCGAACTCCGCGACGATGCCCGCCTTCACGTTCTCGGTGCCTTCGAGGGCGTTCCAGTAGAGGACCTCGCCGTTCGGAAGAGCGGCGACGGAGCCCGCAGCCGGCTTGCAATCGAACGCGTGGTCCTCGTCGTGCTCGGACGGCCACTCTCCATCCTGATGCCCGTTGGCATGATCGTGGGGAACGCACTTCTCCTCGGTCGGTTGCCCGTTGATCTCCGGTTCCGTGAACGGAGGAGAGAACTCCCCCAGTTCCGCGGCCGGGTTGGGGGCCGCGGTCGCACCGGTCTGGGCGAGGATCACTACCGAGAGGATCGCGACGTAGGTGAGCGGCCTCGGGAGACGGGAAACCGTGCGACGGACCTGCATGTGGCCCTCCTCTGTCGAACCAAGGGGCTGATGCACCGGGTGCCATGTTCGACATAGCTCCCCCACCTCCTGCGGGGCCCGCCTTGATCAGAGAAGGCAGATCACCGGGCGCCCGTGGTATCCCGCCCTCGCCACGAGTCGCCGGTCGTGCCCCGGCCAGGTGGTGAGATGGACGTCGGCCAGTTCGCCGCCTCCGTCCGGCGGCTCCAGCGCGAGCCACGCCACCGGTGCGGCCGCCGTCGCGCCTCGGCCGGCCTCGTCGATGATCGCCTCGACCCGCTCGCGCTCGTCCGGGTCGAGGTACTGCACGACTATCGAGTGGAAGACGACCGTGGCCCTGCCGGCGACCCGGTCGGCCAGCATCCCACCCAGCCAGTCGGCGGCACCGCTCCGCTCGATCGGGAGCGGGTATCGGGCCGCGATCTCCAGGGCTCCATCGAGCAGAGCCCAACGCCACCGTTGATCGGGCCACACGTAGGACGAGAGCGTGAGTCGGCCCTCGTCCGTCGTCGGATCGAGCGGCGCGGGGTCGCACCCCGCCCGCTCCACGACCGTGGGGATCGTCGCGAAGTCCGGCGCCTCTTCGAAATCGCGCAGGACCACAGGCGAATCGTCCGGCCCCCACGTCCGGCCCCCCGCTTCGTACCGGTACCGGTCCCAGCGAAGATTCAGCCCCGCGCTCGCGCCGATCTCCAAGATGCGCAAGGGAAGTCCCATCCGGCGCGCGACCTCCAGGAAGCCGACGATCAATCCTCCGCAGCGACCGACCTCGTTCGTCTGCACCGGACGGGTCACGAGTTCGCTCAGCTCCGCCGCTCGCTCCTCCAGCAGTGCGCGGAAGGGTGGCCACGCCTCGTCTGGGGGGCCGTCACCACCAACCGACGGGTAGAAGGGCCCGAGATCCGGAGCCTTCCCTTCGAGGACGAGTCGATGAACGGAGCCCAGGAGCCTCAGCGCGATCGCGGTTCCCGCGGGTGCGAAGGCCAGCGGCTCCATGACCGTCCACGTGGGTCCCCGAACCCCGACATCGGCCGCGGCCTTCTCCAATAGGACCGCGTACAGCTCGGAGCCGAGGGCTCGACAGGCGGTCGCCTGCTTCAGCAGACGTTTCGCGAGAACCTCCTTCGCCACGCTCATAGCCCGCGCGCGAAGTCGTGGGTCATCGGACTCGGCGATGCGCTACGGATCTCCACGGAGTTCGTCGATGACGTAGTCGATCGATCTCGTGAGCCGTTCGATGTCACTTGGTTCGATCGCGGGATACATGGCGACGCGCATCTGATTCCGTCCGAGCTTTCGATAGGGCTCTGTGTCGACGATACCGTTCGCCCTCAGCGCGCTCGATATCGCGCCGGCATCTATGTGATCGGCGACGTCGATCGTGGCTACGACGTGACTCCGCTCGGACGGTTCCTTGACGAAGGGCCAGGCGATCTCGCATCGTTCGGCCCACGAGTAGAGGATGTCGGCCGATCGATCGCACCGAGCCGCCGCCCACTCGAGTCCTCCGTTGTCGAGGATCCAATCCATCTGCTCGACCATGAGGAAGAGCGTGGCGAGAGCCGGTGTGTTGTAGGTCTGGTTCTTACGTGAGTTGTCGAGCGCGATCGCGAGGTCGAGAGAGGGCGGCACGTAGCGATTCGACCCGGCGATGCGTTCGATCCGCTCGAGGGCGCGGGGAGAGAACAGCGCCACCCAGAGCCCCCCGTCGGAAGAGAACCCCTTCTGGGGAGCGAAGTAATAGACGTCGAACTGCGTTGGATCAACCCTCAGACCGGCCGCCGCCGACGTCGCATCGACCGAGATCAGCGCCTCGCCTTCGACCCGTTCGATCGGCATCCACACACCGGTGGATGTCTCGTTATGGGTGAACGCGAAGACGTCGGCCTCGGTGGAGGGAACCGGGTCGGGCCGCGTTCCCGGCTCGGACTCGATCGTCTCGGGACTAGCGAGGAAGGGCGCGGCCGCCACCGCGGCGGCGAACTTCGCCGAGAACTCGCCGAAGAGGAGGTGCTGGCTCTTGCCCTCGATCAACCCGAAGACCTGTGCATCCCAGAACACCGTGGTGCCGCCGTTCCCGAGGATCACCTCGTATCCGTCGGGGAGCGCGAACAGATCCCGCAGGCCATCCCGCAGTCGGGCGACGACGTTCTTCACGGTCGCGTGGCGGTGGCTCGTCCCGAGGTAGGAGGGGGCCGCGAGGGAGAGGGCGGCGACGGCCTCCGGCCGCACCTTCGAGGGTCCGGAACCGAAGCGCCCGTCCTGCGGCCGTAGTTCCTCCGGGATCACGATCTGGGTCGGGTCCATCGGCACCTTTAAGGTAGGGATCGGTCGAGTAGCAATCTAACGGGGCGGACGGCATCTGGGCGGACGCCGGCGAGGAGAGGCACATCAGCAAGGAACGTCTGACACGCAAGGTCTCCGAGATCACGGAGTCCGTCACGCTGGCCATCGACGCGAAGGCGAAGGCGCTCAAGGCCGCCGGCGAGAACGTCATCGGGTTCGGCGCGGGCGAACCCGACTTCCCCACCCCGGAGCACATAGTTGCCGCGGCCGAGGCCGCCAGCGGCGAGATCAAGTTCCATCACTACACTCCGGCCCCCGGGCTCCCCGAACTGCGCGCCGCGATCGCCGCGAAGACCGAACGCGATTCCGGTTACAAGGTCGGCGCCGAGCAGGTGCTCGTATCCAACGGCGGGAAGCACGCTCTCTTCAACGCTTTCTTCACGCTGATCGACGACGGCGACGAAGTCATAGTTCCCGCTCCCTACTGGGTGAGTTATCCCG
>JBOGXG010000209.1:0-3416 GCA_050694195.1 Actinomycetota bacterium
CGTCGAAGTAGACGTCCACCGCCTCGTTGACGTCGAGATGCCCGCCCTTCACCAGTACCGCTCGAGAGCCGAGGGCGTGGAGATCGACGGCCGCGCGGCGCATGTCGTCCAGAGTCGCGACCTCGCGTCCGAGGAGGGCGCCGGCCTCGAACAGATTAGGCGTGATGATCTCGGCTACAGGAAAGAGCGACCCCTTGAGCGCGGTCACGGCATCCTCGGCGAGCAACCTCTCCCGATGCTTCGACACGAAGACGGGGTCGACCACCAGCTTGAGAGCATGCCTTCGGACGCTCGCTGCCACCGTCTCGACGATGGGAGCGGAAGCCAGCATGCCGGTCTTGGCAGCATCGACGCCGATGTCGTCGGCCACCGCGTCGATCTGCGCCGTCACGAACTCGGGGGGAACCTCGTGTATCGCAGTCACCGCGACCGTGTTCTGCGCCGTGAGCGCGGTGAGCGCGCTGGCGCCATGACAGCCGAGAGCGAAGAAGACCTTGAGGTCGGCCTGGATGCCCGCCCCGCCGCCGGAGTCCGAACCGGCGATGGTGAGTGCTACGGGCATGTCGGTCACCGGGTCCGCAGGTGATCCCATCCCAACTCCTCCCCCTTCATCGCGACCCCGTCCAGCATGAACCCCTCACGAGTGACTTCGCCGATCCTCGTCAGGCCCGAGAGAGGGGGGCCGGCCTCGGCCACCGCAGCGTCGACCCGCGAGGGATCGATCGTGCACAGCAACTCGAGATCTTCGCCGCCGCGCAACGCGAGCTCGGCCACATCGAGATCCCTCTCCAGGACAACGAGGCTCGGGTCCACGGGGAGCGCGGCCCCCTCGATCGCGCAGCCCGTGCCCGACGCCGTCATCAAACGGATGAGGTCGAGACCGAGCCCGTCGGAGAGGTCGATCATGGCGGTCGCTCCCGAACGCCTGAGCACGCCACTCTCCGCGAGGCGAGGCTCGGGCCTCAGCTGACGCCGAACCAGCATGTC
Source organism: Actinomycetota bacterium (assembly GCA_050694195.1). GTDB lineage: Bacteria > Actinomycetota > CADDZG01 > CADDZG01 > WHSQ01 > JBOGXG01. The sequence goes on from JBOGXG010000209.1 coordinate 988, forward strand.
GACCTGTCGTCCACTCCCCGCCAGGCCGCGTTGTAGCGCCAACAGCCCCCCGGCCGCCCCGCCGAGCGACCCCGTCACGCAGATCGCGTCGCCCGGACGCGCTCCCGATCGGAGGACCGGAGGCCCGTCCAGCGCCCCCACCATGGCGACCGCCACCGACACCTCCCCGGCGCGGCTGATGTCCCCGCCGGCGACGGCCACCTGCCACCTGTCTGCTCCCGCGGCCAGTCCGTCGAGGAAGGACTCGACGGTTCCCAACGGCGTGGTGGCCGGGAGCGACAGCGACACCACCGCGCGCGTCGGGCGCCCCGCCATGGCCGCGATATCGGACACGTTCGCGGCAAGCGACTTCCAGCCCACGTCTGCTCCCGTGCAGTAGGCGAAGTCGAAGTCCACGCCCTCGACGAGGACGTCTGTCGTCAGCAGCGACCGCTCGCCCGTGGCGACGACGGCGGCGTCGTCACCGGCCCAAACCTCGGCGTACGCCGACCCGTTGCCGAACCGATCCTTCACGATCTCCAGGAGCCCGGACTCGCCGACATCCGCCACGGATCGCACCGGCGTGTCGGGGCCGCGCTGCATCGACCTGCGGTCGAACGTTATTCGGCGATGGGACCGGCGGAGGTCACCGCCGCGTCCACTCTGTCGGAGAACCTGCCGAAGTTCTTAACGAACATTAAGGCTAGCTCGCGCGCCTTATCGTCGTACGCCTCGGGATCGTCCCAGGTCGATCTCGGATCCAGGACCTCGTCCGGAACCCCAGGGCACGAAACCGGCACGTCCACGTTGAAGATCGGATACTTGCGCGTTTCGACGCCGCGCAGCACGCCCGACGTTGCTGCGGTGACCATCGCCCGGGTCAACGGTAGGGACATCCGCTCCCCCACGCCGTAGGGCCCGCCCGTCCAACCGGTGTTCACGAGATAGACCTCGGCGTCGTGCTTGTCGATCCGCTCCCCGAGCATCTCTGCGTAGTGTCCCGGAGACAGCGGGAGGAACGGTGCACCGAAGCAGGTGGAGAACGTCGCTTCAGGCTCGCTTCCCATCCCCGCCTCCGTCCCCGCGAGTTTGGCCGTGAAACCCGATAAGAAGTGATACATCGCCGCGTTCCGATCCAGCTTCGAGATCGGCGGAAGCACCCCGAAGGCGTCGGCGGTCAAGAACACCACCGTTCGCGCATGGCCCGACCGCCCTTCGGGAACGAAGTTCGGGATGAACTCGAGCGGGTACGCGGCGCGCGTGTTCTGCGTGTATGTGGCATCCGAGTAGTCGACCGCACGAGTTCTCTCATCCACCACGACGTTCTCGACCACGCTCCCGAAGCGGATGGCCGACCAGATCTGTGGCTCCTTCTCGGGCGACAGATCGATGCACTTGGCGTAGCAGCCCCCCTCGAAATTGAACACGCCGTTGTCCGACCACCCGTGCTCGTCGTCACCTATCAGTTTCCTCTCGGGATCTGCGGACAGGGTCGTCTTGCCGGTTCCGGAGAGACCGAAGAAGAGAGCTACGTCACCGTCCCTGCCCAGATTGGCGGAGCAATGCATCGGAAGGACGTCCTCCGCGGGCAACAGGTAGTTGGCCGATGTGAATATCGACTTCTTCATCTCGCCGGCGTATTCGGTTCCCACGATCAGGACCAGTTTCCGTTCCAGATCGAGGCCGATGAACGCCTCGCTATTGGTGCCGTCGTCCTCGGGCGAAGCCTTGAAGGTCGGCGCCGACAGAACGGTGAAAGCAGGTTTGAAGTTGATCAGTTCCTCGTCGGTCGGCCGCCTGAACAACTGCTTCGCGAACAGCGCGTGCCAGGCCAGTTCCGTTACGACACGGAGGTTGATCCGATGGGCCGGGTCGGCCCCCACGTAGCCGTCGACGACGTAGAGGGGGCGGCCGCCGAGGTGGCCGCGCGTCTTGGCGACGAGTGCGTCGAAGAGGTCCGGTTCGACGGGTCGGTTCACGGCCCCCCATTCGATGCGATCCTTCGACTCCCCATGAGAGACGAAGAACCTGTCCTTGGGTGAGCGACCCGTCCGGCTGCCCGTGCGGGTTACGAGTGCTCCGGCGCGCGATAGCGATCCCTCACCGTTCCCGATCGCATGCTCGATGAGTTCTGGTGCGCTTAGGTTCCGATGAACGGGCTGGGACCCCTCGATCCCTGCGACGCTATCCGACGGCATGTAAGTCAGCTCCTAGCGGTTGTCCATTGAGCGTGAACGTCAAGGGTGTGCAGCCGCCCGACGCTCACGTGGAGCCTACCCTTTCACCCCGCACCTCCCGAGGTGGACGACCGTACCGACCTCGCCCGTCACGGCGCCTGCTGGTAGGTTGTCGGAGATCTGTAAACCGGGACAGGGAGGGCGACTTCAGTGGCAGACGTTCAGGCGTACATCCTGATTCAGACAGAGGTGGGCAAGGCCGCCCAGGTCGCC
>JBOGXG010000210.1:0-1786 GCA_050694195.1 Actinomycetota bacterium
GTCCAGGTGTGTGAGATGAAAGATGAAATGAGGCACGGCCGCCACGAGCCACGCAGAAAGGGCGACGCGCGTCACCCGCGTATCCATCATCACCGCCGCGGCGAGTAGCAGGACCGAGAACCCTAGATAGAACGCTCCTACGTCCCTGATGAGGTGCTCGTTGTAAGGGGGCAGGAGAGAGACCCACGCGAAGCTCGCCCCGGGGAAGTCGTTATAGAAGGAGCGCGGCGCGAACAGCGCCCACACGCCGGGGAGGCCCGCGGCCAGCCCGAGGAACACGAGTCCCCCGCGCACCGATCTGGAAGCACGACGACGTCCGCGGAAGTGGCTGAGGCTCACCGTGTCGCGATACCACGTATGGCCCCCAGTTTCTTCGTCAGAATCACTGCGCTATGTGCACATCTGCTGCACCAGAAAACGAGGCGCTCCGAGTCGACTAGGACTCTCGAGCGCGCGGCGAGGCCTCGCCTCCCGGCTCGACCACCTCGGCTCGGTCGTCGGCCCCCTCGTTCGTGTCGTCCGGATGCGATGGCTCGTGCTTCCCGCGGCCTGAGTCGCCTGCCCCTCCCGAGGCGGCTCCGTCACCGGGACGATCCTGGCTCGTTGCTCCGCTGTCGGCTTTGGGCGAGGAGCCCTCTCCAGAGGGGCCGTCCTGCGGAGACACGCGATCCTTTTGCCGGTCGCTCATGGCTTCTGGATGCCCTGATCGCCGCAGCCGGAAACCCTAGGAGACGCGCACGCCGAGGCGGTGGAGACCGGTGGACCCGGCGGGATGCGGGGGGGCCGTGAGCGATGTCTGCACCTCCCCGTCACCATCCGTCGCTCTACAGACGACCATCGCGGTCCCGTCTCTCTCCGGCGTCCAGCGATAGGCCCACAAGGTCCACGAGTAACGGCTGATCGGCTCCTTCAGCATCGCCTCGTCCCAGGTCTGTCCGTCATCGGTCGAGAGCTCGACCTTGGAGATGCCGCGCCCGCCCGCCCAGGCGACGCCGGCGATCCACGTCGCCTCCCCGACGCTCGCGCGGCGATCGTTCCCGGCGACGTCGATGCGCGAGCCGGTGTGGATCACCGCCTCGTCGGACCACCCTCGCTGCATCCAATAACCCTGGTAGTCCTTGTCGACGACCTCGATCTCGCGCAGCCACTTCACGTTCTTCATCCCGTAGATCATCGGGACGCGCACGCGGCAGGGGAAACCATGTTCCTGGCGCAGAGGTTCGCCGTTCTGAGAAACGGCGAGCAAGGTGGAGGGATCCAGCGCGATCTCCAGCGGGATCGAATCGGTGTAGCCCTCGTCCCCGGTGAAGACGACATCGACGGCCCCCTCCTCCACGCCCGCGGCTTCGAGTACGTCGCGGAGGCGAACCCCGCCCCAAGCGGAGTTTCCGATCAGGTCGCCACCGACCTCGTTCGAGATGCAGGTGAGGGTTTGGAATTCCTCGACGACGTCGAACCGCGTCTGGAGCTCCCCGAAGTCGAGGGTTACCGGCCTGTCGACGAGGCCCTTGACCTCGAGCTCCCAGCCCTCGGCCTCAACCGATGGCTGAACGAGGTTGATGTCGACGACGTAGTGATCGGACGCGCTCGTGATCTCGGGAGACAGCCCGGGTATGTCGGGGAACGACGGCCGCTCCGGGATGACGGCGGCTTCGGCGGGCGCTACGAGCATCACGTTCGTGTCGGGGCCGCCCAGCCTCTGCGCGATCCAACCGAGAGCGCCGCCTCCGACGGCCAGACCCGCGACTCCACCAACCCCCAGGCGAAGGGCGCGCCGGCGCGCCGG
>JBOGXG010000211.1:0-5734 GCA_050694195.1 Actinomycetota bacterium
GTCGAGATAGGGGAGCAACTGGTTGCAGTGGTTGCCTCCGATGGAGGCGACGACCACCGAGACGTCCTCGTCCTCGAACGCGCGGTGGATGTCGTCGGCGCGCTCCGCCGCCGGAGCCGAAACCCAACCGTCCTGACGGTCTGCGTTCGGCATCGTCTTCACCCACAGCCCCAGGCTCTCTACGTATCTCGTGCCGCGCTCGGCGCGGTGCGGCCAGCGACCCGATGCGCCGAAGGACGGAGACACCACCGCCACCGCACTTCCTTCTTTGATCGGTGACGGCCTCCGGAACGTGCGAGAGACCCGGATCGGTTCGTCCGATTGTGGCGGCACCGCTGCTGCGGGGGCCTCATCGGGCTGGTCCTTCTTGTCGCGCCCGAAGATGCTCACCGGCGTTCCCGTGTCGAGAAGATCGCGACGCTCTCCGGCTCGAGCTTGAGGGACCCACGACCTCGCTGTGGTTCGGCAGGCGAGAACATCAGGAGCTCTCCGAGCTCGCCGCTCGCGGGCACCTCGACCGGGACGTTCGACAGGTTCGCGGTAACCGTCATGCCGGCGCGCCGGATCGTCAGCCAGCGATCGTCCTCATCGAACATCGTCTCGACATCACCCATCTTCCCGGTTCCGAGCCCGCCCGTGGCGCGCAGTTGCAGCAACCGGCGATACCAATCGAGAACGTCGGCATGTGGGTCGCGCGCGAGCTCGTCCCAATCGAGCTTCGATCGGTGGAACGTCGCAGGATCTTGTGGGTCGGGCACCTCGGCCGGATCCCATCCGAAGGCCTTGAACTCGGATCGCCGGCCTTCGCTCACCGCCCGGCCGAGACCGGGATCGGCGTGGTCGGTGAAGTACTGGAAGGGCGTCGTCGCTCCCCATTCTTCGCCTTGGAAGAGCATCGGCACGAAGGGGGACATCAGGACGAGGGCCGCTCCGACCTTCAGCAGATCCCGGGAAACGAGGGAACCGATCCTGTCGCCACGTGCCCGGTTCCCAACCTGATCGTGATCCTGCAGGTAGGCGAGGAAGTGGGCGCCGGACAGGTTCCCGGTCGGACGACCGTGCGTACGCTCCCGGTAACGGGAGTACCTCCCGTCGTACACGAAGGCCTCGCACGTGGCCTTGGCGATGTCTGCCACCGAGCCGAAGTCCACGTAGTAGCCGGATCGCTCGCCGGTGAGAGCCGCGTGCAGGGCGTGGTGGAAGTCGTCGTTCCACTGGGCATCGATGCCGAAGCCGCCCAACGCGCGGCCCGTTACGACGCGGGGATCGCCGAGATCGCTCTCCGCGATGAGGTAGAGGGGTCGCCCGAGGTTCTCGGCGAGAGCTTCGACCTCTTCGGCGAGCTGCTCCAGGAGATGCTTCGCCGAGAGATCGAGGATCGAGTGCACTGCATCGAGTCGGAGCCCATCGAAGTGGTACTCCGACAGCCACATCAGCGCGTTGTCGATGAAGAATCGCCGCACCTCGTCGCTACCGGGGCCATCGAAGTTCACCGCGTCCCCCCACGGCGTGGAGTAGTGGTCGGTGAAGTAAGGGCCGAAGCGCGCCAGGTGGTTCCCCGCCGGGCCGAGGTGGTTGTAGACGACGTCGAGGACCACCGCGAGGCCGTGACCGTGGGCCGCATCGATCAGACGTCTGAGGCCGCCGGGACCTCCATAAGCATGATGCGGCGCGTACAGGTCGACGCCGTCGTAACCCCAGCCGTGATCACCGGAGAACTCGTTGACCGGCATCAACTCGATGGTCGTGACGCCGAGCTCGACCAAGTGGGGGAGCTTCTCTATCGCGGAGTCGAACGTCCCGGCGGGCGTGAACGTTCCGACGTGAAGCTCATAGATGACCCACTCCTCCATCGGCAGGGGACTCCATCCTCCATCGCTCCATCCCTCGGATATGTGGGGGACGCGCGACCGTCCGTGGATCCCGTCGGGCTGCCACCCGGAACGCGGGTCGGGCAGGACCTCCCCGCCGTCGAGGACGAAGCCGTAATCGGTTCCGGGCCCGGCGGCCGCGACGTCGATCTCGAACCATCCGGAGCCCGTCGCGGCCATGCCGTGGCGCGTCCCGTCGACGTCGACCTCGACCTGTCTCGCGCGTGGGGCCCAAACCCGGAACCGCATCGCGGAATACTCCCCTATGTCGGCGCCCCCCCGGTTCTTAGACAGAATCGTTGGTCGTGGAGCAACCTTCTCGTCTAAGAAAGCTCCGCCGTGAGCAATGCGACCGGGAACGGCCGCAAGAGGTCGCCGACGGGGACGTCGTTGCCGGGCACCTCGACCCCCGTCAGCTCGTTGCGCCAGACACCATCGGGGAGCCGCACCCGGGTGTCCGCCCAATCCCCGCTCAGGCCGAGGACGAGCCGCGGCGCGATCACCGCGACGTCGCCGCCGCGGATGTAGGCGAGGGCGTGGTCGGCGCGACCGCCGGTCGCGACGAGTCGCCGATAGGAGCCGGCGGGTCCCAGCGAGCCGGCCCTGTCGACGCGGACACGGAGGGCACGCGCCGTCACGAGCATCTTGGGTGCGCCGTCGTCCGCGGACCCCCACAGCTCCGCGGCAGCGGTGGTCGTTGCCCGACGGAGTAGGTCGGCGCGCCGTGCATAGTCCACGGGACGCCTGTTGTCGGGGTCGACGAGGCTACCGTCCCACATCTCGGTGCCCTGATAGGTATCGGGGACCCCCGGATAGGTGAGTTTGATGAGCGTCTGTGCTAGGGAGTTGACGCGCCCCGGCTCGATCAGGGGTTCGACGAACGACGCGACCTCGGCCATGAACTCGTCGTCGGCGAGGACCCCGCGCACGAAGCGCTCGAGCGCGTCGTCGTAGGGGGGCCGCGGGTCGATCCAGGAGGTGTGACGCTTGGCCTCCTTCGATGCCTTACGCATGTACTCGACCGCACGTTCCGCGTCGAGCGGATAGGCGCCGACCAGCGTCTGGAAGAAGAGGTACTGCGCGTCCCGGTCGGGCAACCCTTCCGTACGGTGTCCATGGGCGATCTTCGACCACCTCTCGACGGCCTCGCGCCACTTCTCGGGGATCTCGGAGAGTAGAGCTATCCGGCTGCGAACGTCCTCGCCTCTCTTGGTGTCGTGCGTAGCGGTCGCGAGCATCGCGGCGGGCCATCGGGCCGCGCGGAGTTCGGCGGTGGCGTGGAACTCGTCGAGGCTCACTCCGAAGCGGCCGGGGTCCCCACCCACCTCGTTCAGTGACACCAGGCGGTTGTAGTTGTAGAAAACGGTGTCCTCGACACCCTTGGCCATCACCGGTCCCGTCGTCTGCTGGAACCGAAGAGCGAATGCGCGAGCCCTCTCTTCCTTCATCAGCAACGCCGAACCGAGACGATCGAAGATGGCGGGCGCTATATGAGGGGTTCTCCGGCGCGCCTCCGCGAGCGCCTCTTCGATCACCTTCCTGTCGTCGTCGCCGATGATTCCATCGGGCGACGCGTAGGTTCGATACACGTGGAAGGCGGCGATGGTCTCCGCGATCCCGATGCGCACCTCGTCTTCGTCGGCTCCATCGGCGGGGAACGCTCTGAGGAACTCGCGCGTGAGGCGATTGATGTCGCTCGCCATCACGTGGCGCAGCACGAGCATCTTCTTCGCGCGGGTGACTGTGGCCAGGTCCGTTTCCTCGCCGGTGAGCTCTGAGTAGATCCTCGTCAAAGGTTCCGCACCGCGGGGGTCGACGAAAAGGCCGGCCACCGTGTTCAGGAAGTCGTATCCCGTCGTCCCGTGAACCGGCCACCCGTCCCGCAGGTCTTCTCCAGGTTCGAGGATCTTCTCCACGACGAGGTACCCGCCGGCGTCCCGGCGGAGGCGCCGGAGATATGTGAGTGGATCCCTCAGGCCGTCGATGTGATCGACGCGGAGGCCGTCGACGCGGCCGGCCCGAACAAGTTGCAGGATCAGATCGTGGGTCGCCTCGAACACGCCGGCCGCGTCCATCTCGAGCGCGGCCAGGTCGTTGATGTCGAAGAACCTCCGGTAGTTGAGCCGCCGAGCCGCGCTCCTCCAATGGGCGAGGAGATAGTGCTGCCTCGCGAGGACGTCGGCGATGTCGCCTCTCTCCGAGCCCGGAGCGACGGGGAACCGGTGCTCGAAGTAGCGGACGACCGTGTCGCCGTCCTCCTCGATGACCGTCACCTCGCCGCGCTCCAGGACGATCTCCAGTGGATCGCCGAGGACCGGCACGAGCACCTTCCCGGCGAGATCGTCCGAGTCCGGGTTCCAGTCGATGTCGAAGTACGGCGCGAAGCGGCTGGCCCGGCCCAGCTTCAGAACGTCCCACCACATCTGGTTGTGTCCGCCCTCGATCGACACATGGTTGGGGACGATGTCCACGATGTGGCGGAGGCCGTTCTCCTCGAGCGCCCGCGTCATGCGGTCGAAACCGGCGCGGCCCCCAAGCTCCTCGTTGAGCGAGGAGTGATCGACGACGTCGTAGCCGTGCGTACTGCCCGGATAGGCCTGGAGATAGGGGGAGCAATAGACGTGCGATATCCCGAGATCCGCGAGGTACGGCGCGATCGCCGCGACGTCGTCGAACGTGAACGACGAGTTGAGCTGGACCCGGTACGTCGCGCGGGGATGCTCAGACACGCTGCAGGACGACGATCGAGCGCGACTCCAACGGAACCTTCTCGCCGGAGTTGTAAACGGTAGACAGTTCCTCCAGCAGCGGTTCGTTCGTGTCGATCACCGTCGCCCATCGCTCGCCCCACCGATCGGACGGGAGGACGAACGGCATCTGCTCCTCGGCGCCGTTGAACAGCAGGAGGAAGCTGTCGTCGGTCAAGCGCTCTCCCTGGGGGCTGGGATCGTGCAGGTCGCCACCGTTGAGGAAGACGCCTATCGAGCGGGCGAAACCCTCGTTCCACTGCTCCTCGGTCATCTCGTCGCCGGCGGGATCGAACCATCCGATGTCGGAGATCCCCGAGCCGTGCAGGTCGCGGCCGTGGAAGAACTTGCGCCGCCGGAAGACGCGGTGTCGCTGACGGAACTGCATCACGCGCCGCGTGAACCCGAGCAGCACGAGATGTTCGTCCGGCTGAGACCAGTCGTACCAAGAGATCTCGTTGTCCTGACAGTAGGCGTTGTTGTTGCCGAACTGCGAGCGGCTCATCTCGTCTCCGCCCAAGATCATCGGGACGCCCTGCGACAGCGCGAGCGTGGTGATGATGTTCCGCTTCTGCCGCTGGCGCAGCGACATGATCGCAGGATCGTCGGTGGGGCCTTCTTCGCCGCAGTTCCAGGAGCGGTTGTGAGATTCTCCGTCGTTGTTGTCCTCGCCGTTGTCCTCGTTGTGCTTCTCGTTGTAGCTGACCAGATCGTTAAGCGTGAAGCCGTCGTGTGCGGTGACGAAGTTGATGGACGCGAACGGGCTCCGCCCGTCGTCCTCGTAGAGATCGGAGCTACCCGTCAGCCGAAAGGCGAACTCCGCGAGCGTCGCAGGTTCGCCGCGCCAGTAGTCGCGCACGGTGTCGCGATACTTCCCGTTCCATTCCGACCACCCCGCCGGGAAGTTCCCCACCTGATAGCCGCCCTCGCCGACGTCCCAGGGCTCGGCGATGAGTTTCACCCGCTCGAGCACGGGATCCTGATGGATGATCTGGAAGAACGTCGACAGCTTGTCGACCTCGAACAATTGACGAGCGAGAGCCGACGCGAGGTCAAAGCGGAATCCGTCCACGTGCATCTCCGTGACCCAGTAGCGGAGGCTGTCCATGATGAGCT
>JBOGXG010000212.1:0-6774 GCA_050694195.1 Actinomycetota bacterium
GTCGGGAGTCACAGCCTCCGGTCGCGGGGTGGGCTCGAAAGCGATCCACCCGAAGTCCTCGAAGTACACCTCGGGCCATGCGTGCGCGTCGGTGCCTCGAACGGTGAACCGGTTCTCCGCCGCGTCCTGCTCGCCCGGCAGGAACCCAACAGATACGCGCGCCGGGTAACCGAGGGCGCGCGCCAGGAGCGCGAACGCGGAGGCGTACTGCTGGCAGAACCCTTGCCTGGACCGGATGAGGAAGTCGTGGAGGTAATCCTCGCTTTGAGGCTCGCCCGGCTCGATGTCGTAGGAGAACGCGGGATCGAGCCGGAGATGGTCCTGTAACTCGACGAGTCGTTCGTACGGGGTCTCGGCGTCGGCGATCCAGTCCTCGAGCAACTCCTCGACCTCGGCGGAGAGTGGCGGGACCTCCAGGAAGACAGATCCGGGGGATCCCGGTGTCGCCCGGCGGAGCTCACCGAAACCCGGTTTCGGGACCCGCGAATCGACCTCGAAGACGTCGCCCTCCTCGAGCTCATCGTCGAGGATCACCGACCCGCTGTCCTGGTCGTAGCCGACGCCCTCCGTGACCGGCGCGCCGTCGACCATCTCGGCCACGTTGTTAGGCGCCAGCGCGGCCGGGAGCGATTCGCCGCCTAGGCCCTCGATCGTGATCGTCTGCCCGAGCGGTTCGCTGTTCGTGAGCGAGACCGGAGGACCTCCGATGACACCGCTTCCGGACTCCTGCCTGGTCTGGTCGAGCTCGTTCCAGTTGGTGCCGTTGAAAATCTCCAGCGACGCGACCCTCCAGTAGGCGGCCTCCTGGGCCCCCACCTCGAAGAGCACCTCCTCGGTTTGATCGACGAGGGTCGGCTTCAACGACACCCACGGGTTGAGCTCCCCCCCGCCCCCTCCTCCATCCCCGACGTCGGGACCGATCCCGCTGCGCCACGACAGCAGTCCATCGCCGAGCGCGGGGAGGAACACGGGTGAGACGAACGCGATCGCGACACAGGAGATGCCGATCCGCCGGGCAAGGCCCCCGGTGAGCGAGCGCGGTTCGGGCTCACGCTGGTGGGTCCAGGTCGACACCCAGCGACCCCACGAGCGGAGCCTGTGGGACGACTCGAGGCCCCAATAGGTGAGGAGTGCGGCGAGGAACATGACGACGTAGAAGCTGGACGCCTCGCCGGTCCCCACCACGAGGGAAACCGCGGACATCGTCACCGGCAGGATGCTTCCGAGTAGAGGCCTCCGCCACCTGAAGGTGGCGAGCTCTCCGATGGCCGCCGACAACCACAGCGCGGCGACGATGAGGATCGCGTACCCGGGCCGCAAGGGAACCGGGGCGAAATCGACCTGGCTGGTTTCCAGCGCGCGGTCGAGCGCGCGCCACAGGCCCTGCAGCGAGCCCGGGGTCGGCAGGCCGGCGAACGTGTGCGTCGCCTGGAACACGAGTGAGAGATAGATGCCGAGCCCCGCGATCGAGAGTGTCAGCGATGAGAGTGTGCCGAGACCGAGGCGGCGCGCCCCCACCGCGATCCCCGTGGCGAGAAGGATCCCCAGGATCGCCGGCCCCGGATAGTTCCCGCCGGCGAACACCTGGTTGAAAGAGAACAGGGAAGCTGCCAGCAGGCAGCCGAGCCCTAGGCGAGCTCTGGCTTCCGATCCCACAGCTCACCTCCTTCCCTGTACACCCGCGCGGGCGAGAACGTCGCAGGGCTCCACAACGCGCTCCACGCTTCGGTCAGGCCCTCGGTGGAACCCAGGACAACGACCTTCACGCCCGCTCGGTCGAGGATCCTCGTCGTCTCCATCGTCCTGTCCTCGGCCGCGTCGTCTGCGCCCCGGGGGCTGTAACGATGGGCCGGGAGCGACACGACCATCACCATCTTGAAGCGCCGCGCGAGCCTGGTGAGGGCCTGGGCGAGCACCGGCGTTACGTCTCCAGTAACGAGGGCGAGGACGCCATGCGCGTTCGGCTGCGCCTCGACCTCGAGGAGACGGAGGAGCAAGGGGTCGTAGTCCTCGCCGGGGGAACCGTCGATATCTGCGGGTCGGATCGTCGCGAGGAGGTCGAGGCATCTGTGGAAATGATCGGACCCGCGTCCGGGCTCCACGCCGGTCTCGCCGACGCAGAGGAGGCGGAAGTTGTAGGCGGAGCGGTGGTACAGATCGGACAGGGAGGCGGCTACCTCCACCGACCGCTCCCAGCCGGCCCCCGCGTAAGTCCCCGCGACGTCGTCCAGCAAGATCGTCGCTCGTGCGTGCCACGGTGTTTCCTCTTGGCGGATCATGTATCTGTTGCGCTTCGCGGTCGCGGGCCAGTGGATGCGCCGGAGGTCGTCGCCCTCGACGTACTCCCGGAGCGTGTAGAAGTCTTCACCCCGCGCCCCCGTCGGCTGCCGGCGTGCCGACACGACGGTCGTCCTCCGCTTACCGGAATCTCTGGGCAGCGCGAGCGTTTCGGTGCGCGGGTAGGCGAGGAAGGTGGAGGCGTCGGAGGCGACCGACGACAGGCGCGCGACGCCGAAGGGATCGGAGATCGTTATCGCGACCGGCCCGATCGCGTAGCGCCCGCGTCTACCGGGCCGGAGCTTGTAGGCGGTCTGGCGATGGCCGCCCGATTCGATGCCGTTGAGCGTGAACCTCGCCCGTCCCGCGAGCTCTGGTGGGATCTGATCCTCGAGGAGCAGCAGGGGGGCCGATCCCTTGCCTTCGTTCTTGATCGTGAGGGTGACGATGACCTCGCGGCCCGCCTGGACGCGGTCGGGACTCACCCCACGCGACACCGCGATGTCGTGTTTCCCCATCTTCACGACGAAGACCGCGATGACGACGAGTGCGATCAGCCCGAAGCCGAGTTGTTCCAGGGCCCCGGTCCCGAAGGCCCGTCCGGCGATCCAGAGGGCGACGCCGGTCGAGCAGATGAGCCAGCCCCGTGCGGTGGGCACTTGGTGCTCCTATCCCTGCAGTTGCGGCACCGGGATGCGGCCGAGGACGCTCTCCAACACGTCCTCGGGTCCCGCCCCGCGCATCTGCGCTTCCGGGGACAGCAGGATCCGGTGCGCGAGGACGGGGATCGACACGTCTTTCAGATCGTCGGGGATGACGTAATCGCGGGCCCGGCTCGCGGCGATCACGCGCGCCGCCCTCAGGAGATAGAGGGACGCCCGGGGGCTGGCGCCGAGGTAGACGTCGGGATGGTCGCGGGTCGCTTCGCATACGTCGACGATGTAGCTCTTCAGCGACGGAGCGACGTGAACCTCCCGGGCCATCTTGATCAGTACGGAGACGCTGGTGGCATCGGCTACCGGCTCGAGATCCTCGAGAACCGAGTGGTTCCCGTGCTTCTCGAGCACTTGGAGCTCGGCATCGCGGCTCGGATAGCCCATCGACAGGCGCATCATGAAGCGGTCGAGCTGGGACTCGGGCAGCGGGTAGGTGCCCTCGTGTTCGATCGGGTTCTGGGTCGCTATGACCATGAAGGGCTCCTCGAGACGGTGGGTGATCCCGTCCACCGTCACCTGACGCTCCTCCATGCACTCGAGGAGAGCGCTCTGGGTCTTGGGAGAGGCCCGGTTGATCTCGTCACCGAGGACGAGGTTGGCGAAGACCGCTCCCCGCTTGAACTCGAATTCGCCGCTGCGCCGGTCCCACACGCTGACGCCGGTGACGTCGGTCGGGAGCAGATCGGGGGTGAACTGGATCCGCCTCCAGGTGCTGCCGACCGATCGGGCGATCGACTTCGCCAGCATGGTCTTGCCGACGCCGGGGACGTCTTCCAGCAGGAGATGGCCCTCCGCGATGAGCGTGACCAGCGACAGCCGAACGACGTCCTCTTTGCCCTTGATGGTGAGTTCGACGTTGGCGGCGATCCGCTCGAACGCCGACTGGAATTCCGAGAAGTCGCCCCCCAGCGGGCTTTCCGCCATCCGTCCCTTCCCTTCACGCGCTGATATCCACCGGCTCCTCGCACGAGCGTAGCAGCGCAGCGGTGCTAAACAGCCCTGGGGCTCCCAAAAAAGGTGTCGACTAGGCCCCCCGGATGGGGGACACTACTACATGGGTAGTAACGCGCTGTTGTGCCATACTGCGCAACGGCACGATCGGTTCCGTACTCACGGGGGAGGCTGTACATGCGGAGACCACTGAAACTGTGGGCACTCGTCATCGCGCTGCTGTTGGTCGCGGCGGCATGTGGCGGTGACGACGAGCCGGAGGAGGGCGGTGGCGGCGCCGAAGAGGGAGCAACGCTCTCGTTCGGCACCTCGGCCGATCCGGTCGTACTCGACGGGGCCCTCGTATCAGATGGCGAGTCCCTCCGGGCGATCGATCAGATGTTCGAAGGTCTCGTCACACTCGCGCCCGGGACCACAGAGGTCGTGCCCGGCCTCGCCAGTTCGTGGGAGGTCTCCGAGGACGGCATGACCTATACGTTCACGCTCGAGGAAGGCGTGACGTTCCACGACGGCACCGACTTCAATGCCGAGGCGGTGTGTTTCAACTTCGATCGTTGGTACAACTTCAAGGGATCGTTCCAGAACCCGGACGCCAGCTACTACTGGCAGACCGTTTTCGGCGGGTTCTCCGACGGCAAGACCCCGTCTCTCTACGAATCCTGCAACGCGATCGACGAGACCACCGTCGAGCTCAACCTCACGAGCCCCTCGTCGTCGATCCTCGGCGCGCTGGCGCTGACGAACTTCACGTTCGGCAGCCCCGCGGCGCTGGAGGAGTTCGGGGCGGACGAGGGCCGGGTCGGGGACGATGGCTTGTTCCGGCCGACCGGCACCTACTCGACCGAGCACCCGACGGGAACGGGTCCCTTCATGTTCGAGTCGTGGGAGCGCGGCAACCAGCTCCGGATGGTGCGGAACCCCGACTACTGGGGCGAGTTCCCCGGGAACATCGACACGCTGATCTTCCGTCCGATCGTCGATCCGGCGGCTCGTCTGCAGGCGCTCCAGTCCGGCGAGATCCAGGGCTACGACCTCGTGAGCCCGGAGGATTACGAGACGATCGAAGGCGATGAGAACCTGCAACTCCTGCCGCGTCCCCCGTTCAACGTCGGCTACGTCGGCTTCAACCAGGCGATCGAGCCGTTGGACGACATCGCGGTGCGCCAGGCGATCGCTCACGCGATCGACAGGCAGGAGGTCGTGGACGCGTTCTACGGTGGACAAGGCGAGGTGGCGAAGGAGTTCATGCCGCCATTGCTCCTCGGGTACTCGGACGAGGTGACCGAGTATCCCTACGACCCGGACATGGCCAAGCAGATCCTGGAGGACGCCGGCTACGAGTTGCCGGTCGAGATCGACTTCGCTTTTCCGACCGACGTCGAGCGGCCTTACATGCCGGATCCGCAGGCCAACTTCGAGGCGATGGTCGCGGACCTGGAGGAATGCTGCTTCGAGGTGAACCAGGACTCCGCGGTCTGGAGCCCCGACTACCTCGGGAACGTCGACACCGGCAAGTACGGCCTCTACCTCCTCGGTTGGACCGGAGACTTCGGGGATCCCGACAACTTCATCGGGACGTTCTTCCAGACCGAGCAGAAGGCCTGGGGGTTCAACAACCAGGAGATCTTCGACATCCTGAGTGAGGCCGAGAAGGAGACCGATGTAGAGGCCCGCGAGCAGCTCTATATCGAGGCGAACAACCTCATCATGGATTTCCTGCCGGGACTCCCGTACGTGCACACCGAGGTGGGCCTCGCGTTCGCGGCGAACGTCGAGGGGTACGAGCCAAGCCCGGTCTCTCTCGAGCAGTTCAACCTCGTGACGGTGAACTAGAAAGAGAGCGGAAAAGCAGAACCGACAGGGGACGAGGCGTGGCCTCGTCCCCTTAAGGTTTCAGCGATGCTGAGATGCTGAAGTTCATCATCCGCCGGCTTCTCCTGATGGTGCCGATCCTGTTGGTGCTGTCGGTCCTCCTTTTCCTGTTCATCCATTCGCTCCCGGGAGGACCCGCCATCGCCGCGCTGGGGGAGCGGGCGACAGAGGAGAACATCGAGCAGTTCAACGAGATCCAGGGTTTCGACGACCCCCTATACACGCAGTACACGCGGTACATGAAGAACGTCCTATCCGGGGACCTCGGAACCAGCATCAGGACCCGCCAGCCGGTGGTCGAGGAGCTGAAGGACAAATTCCCCGCTACGGTGGAATTAGGTATCTCCGCGATGATCTTCGCGATCCTGTTGGGCATCCCTCTCGGCTTCGTCGCCGCGAAGCGATACCTGGGGTTCCTCGATCAGAGCAGTCTGTTCGTGTCGCTGATCGGGATCAGCTTCCCCGTCTTCTTCCTCGCGCTGCTCTTGAAATATCTATTCGCGATCAAGTTGGGGTGGCTCCCTACGATCGGACGTCTCGACATCACTCGTACGCTCGAGCATCCGACGAACTTCTATCTCCTCGATGCGATCCTCGCGGGGGATTGGCCGGCGTTCTGGGACGCGGTACGACATCTGATCTTGCCGGCTATCGCGCTGGGAACGATCCCGCTGGCGATCGTCACGCGTATCACCCGGGCTTCGACCTTGGATGTGATCAACGAGGACTACGTGCGCACGGCTAAGGCGAAGGGTCTCGACCCGACCATCGTGGATAGGAGACACATCATGCGGAACGCCATGCTCCCCGTCGTGACCGTGGTCGGGCTGCAGACCGGTTTGCTGCTGACCGGCGCCGTCCTAACGGAAACGGTCTTCGCGTGGCCGGGCGTCGGAAGCTGGATGCTCGACGCCATCCGCTTCCGGGACTACGCGGTCCTCCAGGGCGGCCTCTTGTT
>JBOGXG010000213.1:0-1961 GCA_050694195.1 Actinomycetota bacterium
TCGCGGAATTCCATGCCCCCATCATGACGAGGGGGTACGACACTTTTCGAAGACGGTGGGCGGCGTAGGGGGAGGCCGCGAGGCTTCGGTATCATCCGCGACCGATGGCGATCAAAGGGAAGAAGAAGAGCAGAGGCGGCCAGGGGACCCGGCGGCCGGCCTCCGCCCCGCGCCCCACCGTGGGCCCCAGGCGCAAGACCTCCTGGTGGCGGACGAGGGACGGGATGCTGATCGGCGGGATCTTCCTCGTCGTAGCGATCGGCGTGGTCGTGTGGCTGGTCGTCAGCGCTCAGGACCGGGCGAAGCAATTCGAGGAGGAGCAGAGCGTCCTCGAGAGCTACACGACGAGCCTCCAAGGGGTCCTCCAAGGCGCTGCGGGTCCGGCGAGCGAGATGATCGCGGTCACTACGCTCCCGGAGGGAGACGATCTCGAACAGCTCGCTGAGGACGCCGAGACCTGGGCCACCGATCTGCAGGGCGCGCAAGCAGTGATCCAGCAGCAGCCGGCCCCGGGCGAGGTGCGCTCGATCCATCTCCTCTTCGGCGAATCCCTGCAGCTTTACGTTTCGGCAGCCCAGACGTTCGCGCTCGTCCCCGATGCCGAGGGACGTCTGCAGGAACAGTTGTTCGTCAGAGCAACTGCCCAGCGCGACAGCGCCGGGCGCGTCATGGAGGGGGCGATCGGCGCGCTCGACGAGATGAGGCGCGAGAAGGAGCTCTCCGCATCGGGGCTTCAGTCGCCCACGGAGCTCCCGCCACCGACCCCAGAGGCCGAGGTGGAGGTCACGCCCGAGCCAGGAGGGAACGGCGGCAACGGTGGCAACGGCGACGATGACGGCTCCAACAGGGGGGACCGGGGGAACGGCGGGGGAGACGGGGACGCCGGAGACGGTTAGCACCGTCGAGGAGTTCGAGCGCTCCTACGGGTTCCCGTTCGATCCTTTCCAGCGCCGGGCCTGTGATGCCCTCGAGGACGGGTCGTCCGTACTCGTTGCCGCCCCCACCGGCTCGGGCAAGACGGTCGTCGGCGAGTTCGCGGCGTGGCTCGCGATCAAGGGCGGCGGGAAGGTCTTCTACACAACACCGATCAAGGCGCTGTCGAACCAGAAGTTCGGGGACTTCGGACGCATCCACGGGGTGGCGAACGTCGGGCTGTTGACCGGCGACAACTCCATCAACGGGGACGCTCCCATCGTCGTGATGACGACGGAGGTGCTCCGGAACATGATCTACGAAGACGCGCCGACGCTCCAGGGGCTCCGCTACGTTGTCCTCGACGAGGTTCACTATCTTCAGGACCGCTACAGGGGGGCCGTCTGGGAAGAGATCCTGATCCACCTCCCCGTCGACGTGCAGATCGTCTCTCTTTCGGCCACCGTGTCGAACGCAGAGGAGTTCGCCGAATGGCTCCAAACGCTCCGCGGTCGCACCGAAGTCATCATCGAGGAGCAGCGACCAGTGGAGCTTCGTCACTGGTACATGGCATCGGACGAGTTGCTACCGATGTTCGTAGTCTCGAGGGACGGGAAGCCGATCCCGAACCCGCGCGCCGCTGAGTTCGACAGGCGACGAGCACCACCGCGCGGCCCCCGTCCGGGGCGCGGCGGTCGCCGAGCGACGGGCAGACGCGTGAAGATCCCGTGGCGAACGGATGTCGTCGACAGGCTCTACGCCGAGTCGATGCTTCCGGCCATCTACTTCCTCTTCTCGAGGAAGGGATGCGCGGAAGCCGTCCGCCAGTGTCTGCGAGAGAGCATCGTCCTCACGATGCCGGACGAACGGACCGAGATCAGGAGCCGCGCGGAGGATCGTGTCGCGGACCTAAGTCCCGTCGAACTGGAGATCCTCGGCTACTCCGACTGGATCACCGGACTCGAACGCGGGATCGCGGCTCATCACGCGGGGATGATCCCTCCCTTCAAGGAGGTCGTGGAGGAACTTT
Source organism: Actinomycetota bacterium (assembly GCA_050694195.1). Classification (GTDB taxonomy): domain Bacteria; phylum Actinomycetota; class CADDZG01; order CADDZG01; family WHSQ01; genus JBOGXG01. Next base: position 1,943 of record JBOGXG010000213.1, read on the forward strand.
TCGCGGCCGGCCTAGTGAA
>JBOGXG010000214.1:0-9187 GCA_050694195.1 Actinomycetota bacterium
GCGTAGATGCCGACTATCGAAGCGAGAACACCGATGGCACGCGCGATCACCGGGAAGATCAGACCGAGGGCCGGGTTCGCGCCGATCGAGTCGAATGCCGCTACGCCGAGGATGATCGAGGCGACGAGGGTCACCTCGTAACTCTCGAACAGGTCGGCGGCCATACCCGCGCAGTCGCCGACGTTGTCGCCGACGTTGTCGGCGATCGTCGCCGGGTTGCGCGGGTCGTCCTCGGGGATCCCGGCCTCGACCTTGCCGACGAGGTCGGCACCGACGTCGGCCGCCTTCGTGAAGATCCCACCACCGACCCGGAGGAACAGGGCCAGCAGCGAACCGCCGAACCCGAACCCGATCAGGATGGCCGAGGAAGTGTTCTGGAACAACATGATGATGAGCGTGGCACCGAGGAGACCTAGTCCCACGGTGAACATGCCTGCGACACCGCCCGTGCGGAACGCGACCTTGAGGGCCGCCGGCAGGGAACCGGAACGCGCGGCCGCGGCCGTCCTTACGTTGCCTCGCACGGCGAGGCCCATGCCGATGAACCCGGTGAGTCCGGACATCAGACAGCCTGCGAGGAAAGCGAGGGTCCTGAAGATGCCCGACTCCGCGAAGCTGAGAGCGCTGCCGCCGTCTGGCTTCAGCACCTCGGTCGACGTCAGGAAGACGACGAAGACGAGCGGGATCAGGATCAGAAGGATCGTCCGGAACTGGCGTTTGAGGTACGCCATCGCTCCTTCCTGGATCGCGCTCGCGATCTCGATCATCTTCGGCGTCCCTTGATCCGCGGCGAGAACACCGCGCATCAGAAGGAAGCCCACCCCGATCGCCAACAGCGCGGCGACCGCGGAGAAGATGAGCCAGAACCACTCGGTCCCGCCCAGTTCGAATTCCTGGTAGCCGCCCTCAGCAGCAAGGATCACCCCATTCATACGCGTCCTCTCCTCATGCCGACCGTTCCTTTCTCACGTAGATCTGGTTGGCGACCTTCTCGCCAACGGTCCGTTCTCGACCCTCGACGCGCAGCACCAACGGCCCGTCGAAGGGGTGCTTCTCTTTCACCTCGACGCGGACGCCGGGGCGGAGCCCCAACGTGTCGAGGAACTTCACAACCTCGGGATCGGTAGAGCCGGGGACCGCGACGACCGCGACATCCCCCGGTTCTAGCGCGTATAGCGGGGGCATGTCGGGGATGTCCGACACGTCCGGCTCGGGGATCGGGAAACCGTGGGGGCAGGTGGCGGGCCGGTCGAGCGCTACGAACATCCGGTCCTCGACCTCCTGCGGCAGATCGTGCTCGAACGTCGCCGCGAAGCGATCGGCCTCGTTCCACGCGTATCCGAGCATGTCCGCAAGGAAGCGCTCGACGATGCGATGGCGACGGATCGCCGAGATCGCGACCCGGCGCCCCTCGGCGGTCAGTTCGACCCCCTTGTAGGGCTTGTGATCGAGGAGAGCGCGCTCGGCGAGCCGCTTCACGATGGCGGTCACCGTGCCCGGCGAGAGACCGAGATGGTCGGCCAGCGCTCCGGTGTGAGCGCCGGAGCCGTCCTTCGTCAGGCGGTAGACCGCTTTCAGCGCTTCCCGGTCGGATTTCGACAGTTGGGTAGACATGATTGGGATAGGCGGAATCTAGCTTTTGGGTACCCAAAACGTCAAATGGGTCGCGGCAGGGGGGTTCCCGAGTGAGGCGAGATCTTCCTTTCCTCGAAAGGGCCGCTATACGAGCCGGTTTTGGTCCAAGAACCGGAGGGTCAGGCTCGGCGGCCGGCGAGGTTGAGTGTGAGCCGGACCCGGCCCCCTTCGGGGGCCTGGGTGATCTCGTAGCCGTCGACGAGGCTCTTGAGCAGGGCCTCGGACATCGCGAGGCGGGTCGAGAAACCCTGGGTGTCGACGTCCCTCGCCGCGCTCGGCTCGCCTCGGCCCGAGATCTCCACGACGACCGTGGTGGCGTCGACGTCCCAGGTGACCGTCACCGGCTCGTCGGACGGGCCCTGCTCCCTCGCCTCGACGGCGTTCGTGCACGCCTCGGAGATGGCGATCCGGAGATCGTCGATCGACTCCTCGTCCATCCCCGCGCTGCGCGCGAGGGAGCCGAGGGCGAGCCGGATCACGCCGACGTACTCGGGGCGAGGGGGGATCTGAAGCTGGACGGGAGAGGGCATACCTACTCGGACGTGGCCGAGGTCGCCTCCTCGACCGAACCGTGGATGGGGAAGACCTTGGTCAGCCCCGTGATCTTGAAGATCTTGAGGATCTTGTCCTGAGTGCACACCAGGGAGAGATTTCCATCGTGGGCCTTCACCCGCTTGAGCGCCCCAACGAGGACGCCGAGGCCGGTCGAGTCGAGGAAGTCGACGCCTTCGAGGTTCACGACCACGTCGTAGGACCCCTCCGAGACGAGCTCGATCAGCTTCTCCCGCAGCTTCGGTGCGGTGTACACGTCGATCTCGCCCTTGACGTCGACCACGGAATGCTCGTCGACCTTGCGAACGTCCAGCCCAAGCTCCATATGTTCCTCCTTGCCGATGATTCGTTTAGCCTGGCACGCCGTAGGCCCGGAAAGAGAGGCGGCCACGGTCCCAAAAGGCGGCCAATCCTAAACCGGCGCCCCGGAGTGGATATCCGCCACCTCTGCGGGCCCCTCGCCTACCTTGATGGAACGACCGGATACCTCCAGGAGTCCCAATGAGCACGATGATCCCAACTGAAAGACGCACCTGGCTGCCTCTCGCGGCGGGTATGTCGCTGTTGCTCGCGGGCATCTGGGGGATGCTCGTCCTGCCCCGCCGAGACATCCCGAGTTCGCGCCGCCCGACCGACGCGATCTCGATAACCGACCCGTCGATCCCCCAGGCGCGCTGGGAGGCTCGTGTGTTCCCCGCCGGCGTCCTCGGGGACGTCTCCAAGAGCGAGAAGGCTCTCGTGAAGCGGGCCAGACCCAAGGTCGTGACGACCGTCCGCGAGATCTACGACGCGCTCCTATTGGCACCGGGCCGGCTGAACGATCTCCGCGGGAACGCCTTGACGCCGGAGGCAGCCGCCGCACTGGCTCGCTCCGGCCTGGCGGTTCCCAAGGGGATGAACGACATCCGGACGACGAAGCGAGTCGCAAACATCGGCATCGAGGTCGAGACCGCGCGCCGGGCCGCGGCGCGCGTTTCGGTCTCCTACCGGGGGATGCTGAACGACAAGCCGGTGAAGATCGCGCAGCGCGCGACCTTGTGGCTCGAGGACGACGGCAAGCATTGGCTCGTGATCGCCTTCAACGGCGAGCAGGGACGGGTCCGATGAGGTCGCGGATGATCGCCCTGATCGTCACGATCGCGGCCGCTGCCGCGGCGCTGCCACTCATCGGCGGTGGTGGATCACTCAACGCCGCCCCGATCCTCGTAGGTCGGGTGCACGAGAGCTTCCAGCCGAAGGACGGGAAGATATTCGTCCTCGTGATCGGGAACGATGCCCGTTCGGGCAATCCCGATCGATCGCGCGCCGACGCGATCCACATCGCCGGCATCAACACGAAGACGATGAAGGGTGGGATCCTCAACTTCCCGCGCGACTCGTGGGTGTCGATCCCGGGAGTCGGCACGTCGAAGATGAACGAGGCGCTCTACCAGGGGGGGCCGGACGTCCTCGCGCAGACCCTCGAGAACCTGACCGGCATCCGCATCGATTACTGGGTGATGACCGGGTTCGAGGGCTTCCGGGGCATCATCGACGACATCGGCGGCGTGAGGATGACGATCAAGCAGCCGGTCTACGACCCCACCGGATCGGGGGCCAAGATCGACCCGGGGAAACAATGGATGGGCCCTCTCAACGCTCTCGCGTACGTACGGACGCGCCATTCCTTCGCCAACGGCGACATCGATAGATCGACCAACCAGGCCTCGTTCCTCCTCGGGATGCTGCGTGAGCTCCGCAAGGACGTCGCTAAGAACCCGGCCCTCCTGATGAAGTGGATGGCGACCACCCGCAAGTGGGCGCGTTTCGACGTGAGCAACGACGAGCTCTTCCGGCTCGCCGTCCTCACCTCCCAGGTGAGCCCCAAGGACGTCGGGAACGTCACGGTTCCGGTATCGCTGGGCTCGGTCGGCGCCGCCAGTGTGGTGTTCATCGCGCCGGGCGCGAACTCGATCTACCAGCGCTTCAGGCAGAACGGGAGTCTCTAAGGCTCAGCGCGCGGGCGCCGCCGCCGCTGCGAGGTAACGCGCGAAGTCCGCAGCTCCGAGAGGTCCGCCGGTCGCGGCCTCGATGAGACCGTCCCATCTCTGCGACGCGCCGGGACGGAAGACCTTCCCTTCGAGGAACCGTCCCGCGTCGGCGGAGCCGACCAGACCTCCATGCCGTTCCTGCGCGGTCGCGGCGAGCTGAGACGCCAGCATCTCGCCGAGCAGGTAGTTGTGGTAGTAGACCGGCGCGACCGCGAGATGGATCTTCGATGCCCATCCACCATCGGATATCTCGGGAGGGCGCGACACGAGTTGGAATCGTTCGACGAGGTCCCACCAGAGCTCGTCGAGATCACGCTCCGGGTCGGCATAGAGGTCGCGCTCGAAGTGCACCATCACGAGGCCCCAGCGTGTGAAGAGGAGGCTCTCGGCCGCGGTCGCGCGGTCGAGTTCGACCTTCTGCTTCTCGATGGTGCCGGCGTCGAGACCGGCGATGTCGGTCAGCCACGTCGTGTCTCTCACGAGACGACCCGACAGTATGGCCATCGCCTCCGTGACGAACGTGTGCGCGGGCCGCCGCAGTAGATAAGGGAGATGCCGATCGATCGCGACGTCGTAAGCGGCATGCCCGGACTCGTGCAGCATCACCTCGATCCAGCGTTCGCCCGGAACTACGTTCGCGAGGATGCGAACGTCCTCCCTCCGGTCGACGCTCAAACAGAACGCGTGCTGGCATTTCCTCTCGCGCGGATACAGATCGCTCAGCTCGAGCACCTTCGTCAGGTCGATCCCCCAGGTATCGAACGTTCGCCGGGCGATCTCCGCCGCGGAGATCTCGGCGAGAGGAGCATCGAGGCTCACGGCTCCATCCGGGGGGAGCAACTGGAAGAAGGGATCCGCGTAGTGCCAGGGATGCAGCTCCGTCGTCCCGAACCTGTCGGCGAGATCGGCATCGAGCCCCGACTTCCAGCGACGGAACGGCTCCTCGGTGAGACGCTCGAGGTCGCCCATCACCCTGAACAGCCAGCTCTCCGACAGCTCTTGGAGCTCGAGCTCCATCTGGTAGTAGTCGGCGAAGCCCAGGTTCCGCGCCGCGGAGTTGCGGACTCGTACGAGTTCCCGTACCCGCTCGGCGACAACCGCCCCGACCCTCTTGGATGCCGTCCAAACGAGGCGGCGGAAATCCGCATCGTCGGAGGTCTTGAGGATCTCTTCGATCTCGTTCTCGCTGAATCGCTCGCCCCTGACGAGCGCCCTGTGCGACGCGAAGTCGCTCTCCACTGCGGTGGACAGCTCGACGACCTGCTCGCGTTCCGCGTCGCTCATCTGGTTGCCGGTGAGTGAGAGCCGAAGGACTTCGAGCTGCCGGCGGAGGATCGGCTCGTGCAACGGCTCGGCCAGCGCGGCCTCCACCTGTTGCAGTGCCGCGGGATCGCCCTTCAGCTTGCGCAGCCGGATCTCGAGTTCGAGACGTCGGCGATCGTTCTCGGGCGTAGCCTCGATCTGCGAATCCCAGTACGCCTTGCTGAAAGCGATCTCGAGTTCCTCGATGCCGTCCTCGAGCCGCGAGACAAGACGGTGACTATGTTCGGTCATCCACGCCCCCCGATTTCCTGGTCGGTTTCCCGGCGACATACACGGCAGAACCGACCCGGAAACTGTAAACGTCCGCCATTCGAACGGAGAGAGCCTAGCCTCTGCTGCCGACCAACTCGAAATGCCACGGCTCGTTCGCCAACGGGCGATAGAGCGGGAGACCGAGTTCGCCGACGAGACGAGCGGCGAGAGCGAGGTCACCCCCGAGGTCGACGGCGAGTCCCCGCTCGTGCATCGAATGTCCCGGTCGCGCCACCCAGTCGTCCGCAGCCTCCGGCGATCCGTGGCGAGCGAGGGCATTCGACCACAGGACCTCCTGCCGCTCGGGGGACCGCCACCCGGAGACGAGCCGCACCGCCCCGCCGGCCGCCCGTATCAATCTCTCGACGCTCTCGGCCACGCGGGGGTGGAGACCGCGCTGGACGCCTAGGACGTTCGCGGGCCCGAACAAGGACGGGTCGATCGCGGCGCGGGCGGAGGCCGTCACTCCATCGATGGTCACCTCCACCTGAACGACCTCGGTACCGGCGGGACACTCGCAGCGAACGAGCTCGGCGCCGTTCGCCTCCGCGAACTCCCGCGCGACCATCGTGGCGTCGCCGGCTCCGTAGGGCCCACCTTCGGCCACCGCGGCGAGAGCAGCCGCATCGGCGGCGAGCTGAGCGCGCGCTCGCGTCGCGATGACCCGGCCGACGTCGGAGACGAACGTGCCCAAGAGGAGCGACAACGTGAGGGTGAAGGCGGCGATGATGATCGTCACGGTGTCTCGATCCGCATCGTCGCCGAGGAGGACAGGGTGATCAGCTCGAACAACTCACCCACGAGCGGGACACTCCCGTCCGGGAGGTAACGCAGCGACACCTCCACCGGTCGTCCCTGAACCCTGAATTTGGGCTCCGGTCGCGTCCGCATCTCCAGGTCGTCGAGTCCGGTGGCGCGCGCCGCCTCGAGTTGATGGTCCTCATCAGGATCGACCGCGGCGACGCGCGCCGCCTCGCGAGCCGCGTGCCAGAGACGGGCCTGGTCGGCAACCAGCATCCCGAACTCGACGAGGACCCCGGTGATCAGTGCGATCAGCGGGAGCGCGAGGGCGAGCTCGACCGTCGCCTGTCCTCGCTGACCGGTTCCCGAATCAGCCATTGGCGCGGTCGACGAGGCTCGAGACGATCGTCTGGAACATGTCGGTCAACGCACCCGACTTCACGAACGCCGCGAACACACCGACGACGAGACCGGCGACGAGCAGCACGAGTGCGTACTCCGCGGTCGTCTGTCCTCGCTCCGACCGAAACAGGATGGCGGGGTGAAACATGAGCACCTCCCTTGCGGGCGCCGGCCTTTCCGGCGGGGAGTGCTATGTCACCCGGTGTTGACGAAGAACGCTATGAACGAGGTCACTCAGTTGGTCGCGATCGTTCTGAACGATGTGGAACTCGTCACCCTCTTCGATGCCCCAGCCGTCGAAGGCACCCTCGTTCACCTCGAGCGCACCCATGTAGGGGACGCCCGGATCGTAGATCTCGCAGGGATCGGCCTCGCACGGCTGCATGTCGAGGATCTTCAGGATCTTCCCGTCGACATCGAAGAAAGCGACGGAAAGCGGGATCAGTGTGTTCTTCATCCAGAAACCGCCCTGCGACTCGTCGAAGAAGATGAACACCATCCCCGCGTCCTCCTCGAGGCAGGTCCGATGCATCAGGCCGAGTTGCCGCTGCTCGTCGGTCTCCGCTATCTCGACGTCGATCAGGGTGGAGCCCTCCTCGCCGTCGAGGATGCCGCGTCCCTCGGCGAACTCGGCGGCGGCTATCTCGGGAGCGGTCGGCTCCGGACAGTCATCCGCGCTCGCCTCTCGTTCCCCGTCCCCACCGCACGCACCGAGGAGAAGAACGGCGGCCAGCAGGCCGGCCACTGCTTGCTTCGTCATGCCCACAGCTTGCCATCGACACCTCGCTACCGCGCCCGCTAGCGTCCCGAGTCGTTAGTTCGCCCGCACCGAGAACGCCCCGGCGCGCCGAGGGCAAGGCGCGAGGAGCCGGGCGTACCGGGGAGTACGGACGCGACGAGCAACGAAGCCATCGGTGAAGCAGGGGCGCTCGAATGCGCCGTTATTAATGACTCGGGGCGCTAAACCGGGGCGAGGCCGCGGAGGAACGGGGTCAGGGCGAGAAGGCCGAAGGCCGGAAGGATGCACAGCGTCAGTGGGACGACCATCTTCACGGGAGCCCGGCGGATCGCGCGCTCCAGTTCCTGTTCGCGCAGATCCGCCCTGCTGAGGACGAAGTCATCGAGCCCCTCCGCGAGGGGGAGGCCCACGCGTGCGGGGATGCTCAGAACACGACCCAGCTCGCGGAGGCCCTCATCGGACGAGGCCGCGAGGCATCTCGGCCATGCCAGGCCGAGATGGTTTCGCCGGCGGGCTCGTCTCAGCTCGGCCCCGAAGGATCCCGATGCGCTCTCCGCAGCGATGCCGAGGACCTGAGCCACGGTGCATCCCGCCCGCGCGGCGGCCGCCACCGCCACCGCGAGGAGGGTCGCCTCATCGGCCTCCGTCGGGGGGCGCGGCAGGAGACGACCCATCCACATCATCCCCGCGAGACATAGGAGGATGCCGAGCCCAATCACCCCGATACCGGCCGGATCGAGGAGAGGGGCGCGGGAGCCGGGAACGAACAACAACGCGGCGAGCGGAAGGCCTGCGACCATGCGTGCGGAGAGACGCGCTCCCGCGGCGTGAACTTGAGCCCGTCCCGCCCCCGCGACCCGCTCGTCTATAGATCGCGCGATCGCCTCGAGCAGAGAGGCTCCATCGCCTCCGGCACGAGCGTGCAACTTCACTACGAGGATCAAAGCATCGAGGTCCGAGTCGAAGAAGGGGCGGGCGACCTCGAGAGCGTCCGCGAGCGAACTGCCGAGCTTGAGACGTCGCGCGACCCGCCGGATATCGGGGGCCGGCGCATCCCACGACGCGACCGCCGCGCGGAGGCTCTGTCCCGCGCGGAGCGAACTGGCCAAGGACCTGATCGCCTCCGCGCGTTCCGATCCCACGATCAGCCCTCGCGGATCTCGCGGACGCGTCGTCTGCCTGCGACCCGGTCGAGGTGAACGCGGAGGTCCCACGCGTCCGCGGCCCACGTCCGTATCACGGCCTCGCCGAGAGACGTCGATCCCTGCAGTGCGAGCGCCACGATGCGATCGGTCACCTGTGCAGCCGAGGACGCGTGGACCGTCACGAGCGACCCCTGCTGACCGGTGTTGATCGAGGCGATCATCGCCAGTGCCTCGGCGCCTCTCACCTCGCCGACGACGATCCGATCCGGACGCATCCTGAGGGACGCACGCACGAGTTCGGCGACATCTATTGCGCCGGCCCCCTCCACGTTCGGCCCGCGGGTCACGAGCGAGACGATGTGGGGAGC
>JBOGXG010000215.1:0-1904 GCA_050694195.1 Actinomycetota bacterium
TGAGAGGACAACGTCGAACGTAGATCCACGGTTACCTCCAACGAGAAGGTGCCGGCGGCGCCGGCGACTGCATCGCATCACATCGGGAAACAGCCGCGCGCGCTGTGGCGCGCATCACGTCAACGAAGGAGCGTTACCGGGTCTCCTACTTCGACTCCCCAACGCTCGAAGGCTCCCTGGTTGACCTCGAGAGCTGCCGTGTATTCCACGGTCGGCGTGTACGACGGGCAGGTCGCTTCCGTACACGGATCCATATCGATGATCTCGAGGATCGTCTGCTCCTCGCCGATGAATGCGACCGACAACGGGATCTTCGTGTCTTTCATCCAGAACCCATGCATGACCGGTTCGAAGTACATGAACATCATCCCGGCATCCTCGGCTAACGAGTCGCGGCCCATGAGGCCGCGTTCCCGTTGCTCCTTCGTCTCGGCGATCTCGACGTCGACGAAGACCGGGTTCTCCCCGCCTCCCAGTAGTACCCGACCGATAGGTAGGCCGGCGTCGGATTCCTTGGGCGCGTTGTCGTAGCACGCCACGAGCACGAGCGCGCACATACAGAGGACGAGAAGTTTTCGCATGTCCCAAGCTTCGCGCTCTACGAAGTTTGCGCGAGGCCTCGGACGAGCGGCACGATCGCGATCAGGACGAACGAAGGCAAGATGCAGCACACGAGCGGAACCACCATCTTGACGGGAGCCCTGGCGACGTGACGGCTGAACTCCCGAGCCGAGTCGTCGCGCACCAGAGCAGCGGCTCTCTCGAAAGCGTCGCGAACTGGGAGTCCGGCGAGCCGCACGTCGCGTAACGGACCCGCCAGTTCGGGCACTACCCGCGCCAGCGCGATGGTCCACGGTGCGCCGAGCTCGACGAGGCGAGCGACGAGATCGAGCTGTGGATCACCGGCCGCGCCGTGCCGGATGGCACGGTCCACAGACGTACCCGCATCGAGCGACGCAGCGATCGACGCCGCAAGCACGGCAGCCCGAGGGTCGTCCGGAGGGACCGGAACGATGTGCATCAACCAGCGGTACCCGGCGTATCCGAGCGCCACGCCGGCAGCCACGGACAGCGCGACGAAGGCCTCGTCGATCTCGCGCATGAGGACGGGGATCAGCAGTAACGGGAGCACCGCGATCGTCCGCGCCGACAGTGTGGCGCCCGCGCCGGCCGTTGCCGCCGCGGCGGCCCGCTCGTTGCGCGCGCGGAGGAACGCGGCGAGGTCGTCGACACGCTCTGCCCAATCCGTTCCGTTGTCGCGCGACACCCCGAGACAGGCGGCGAGTTGTGGGCAGGATGCACCGAACAACGGCTCCAACGCCGCCACGCAATCCTCGATCGGTGCACCGAGTGCAGCGCGGCGCGATGCCGCCGTGACGGCCGCGTCGGTTTTGTCGATGCGAGCGGGAACCTCGATGAGTGCACCTCTGATCGTGTAGCCGGAGCGAGCCAGCGTCGCGAGGCGCTCACAGACCCCGACGGCCGTCGCGCTCACGAGACGAGGATCTTGGCGATCTTCCGTTCCCCGGCTCTCTTCTCGAGGTGCACGATCACGTCGAACGCGTCGTCGAACCTCGATCGCAATGTGGTCTCGTCTCTTCCCGCCGCCGCCCCCAGGGAAACGAGACGCTCCTTCACGTCGTGCGCCGAGCGTGCGTGAACCGTCACCATCGAGCCGGGATGACCGGTCGACAGCGCGTCGAGGGCAACGACCGCTTCGGGCCCCCTGACCTCGCCGACGATGATCCGATCGGGGCGCATCCTCAGGGTCGCCCGGAACAGGTCGCCCAGCGTCACCTCGCCGTTACCTTCTACGTTGGGGGGCCGAGCTATCAGCGAGACCCAGTGAGCGCACGCCGGCCTGAGCTCGGGGGTCTCCTCGATCGTGATCAGGCGCTCGGAGG
>JBOGXG010000216.1:0-1252 GCA_050694195.1 Actinomycetota bacterium
GGCAACGCTACGGACGAAGAGAAGGAGGCCCTAATGACCCAAGGATCGGTTCACCCCGCCTGACGTCGGTCTCCTCGTCGTTCCCTTCTTTCTGAACCCTGTGGATCCGGCCTCGGGCGAGCGCGCGCCCTAGAAGCCCAGACATCCATAGGAGGAACGTTGCATACGAGCACGGGCTCTGCCCTGGAACGGTACGGCTGGAACACGCACCACCAACGAAACTTCGACGCCATCGCCACGCCCGAAGATCGGGCCGGCCGGGTGGCCGTCGAACACCGCGGCGCCTACATCCTGTACACCGCCGACGGCGAGATGAACGCGGAGATAACCGGGAAGATGAGGCACGCCGCCGCCGGGCGAGGTGATCTCCCCGCGGTCGGAGACTGGATCGCATATCGCTCCGCGCAAGGCGGGGGGGCCATGATCCATGCGGTGCTCCCGCGCGTCTCGAAGTTCTCACGATCGCTCGCAGGCGACGAGACCGTGGAGCAGATCGTTGCCGCGAACGTCGACATGATCTTCCTCGCGTCTGCGCTGGATCAGGACATGAACGTCCGCAGGACCGAGCGCTACCTCACGATGGCGTGGGAGAGCGGCGCGATCCCCGTGATCGTGCTGACCAAGAGCGACCTCTGCGAGAACCTTCCGTTCGCTTTCGAGGAGTTCGCTCAGATCGCTCCCGGGGTGTCGATCCATGCGGTGAGCAGCATCGAGGGAGACGGGCTAGACGAGCTGACGCCCTACCTCTCGGGCAACAAGACGATCGCGATCCTCGGGTCCTCGGGGGTTGGAAAGTCGACGCTCATCAACCGGCTGGTCGGACAGGACCTACTCGCGGTTCGAGACATACGAGAGGACGGCAAGGGACGACACACGACGACGCACCGGCAACTCGTCCCGCTCCCAGGCGGAGGCCTGATCATCGACACCCCCGGCATGCGAGAGCTCCAGCTATGGGACGCAGACGAAGGGATCGACCGCGCATTCGATGACATCGCGTCGCTCGCGGAGGGATGTCGATTCCGCGACTGCGCGCACGAGACCGAGCCGGGATGTGCAGTGCTCGCCGCGATCGGGTCGGGGGCCCTCGAGCAGACGCGCCTCGATAGTTACCGCAAGTTGCTCCGCGAACTCGCCGCCTTGGAGCGGAAGAGGGACAAGAGGCTCGCCAGCGCGGAGGCGAGGAAGTGGAAGCTGCTCAACAAGGACGCACGCAAGAGGGCCCGGCTGCGATAGCCGGGCCCTCTCGCCG
>JBOGXG010000217.1:0-5202 GCA_050694195.1 Actinomycetota bacterium
CGAGGAGCCCGATGTCGACAGGTCGCGGCTCTTCGCAGTGGTTCGAGCCGCGTTCGCGCAGAGGCGCAAGACGATACGGCGGTGTCTCGTCCCACTCGTCGGGTCGTTGGATGGGGCCGCCGCCGCGCTCTCTGCGGCCGGGATACCGGCCGACGCGCGGGCCGAGGACCTCCCCTTCGAGGAGTTCGTGGAACTGGCGCGCGCCGTGGAGGCCCACGAAGCGAACCAAGGGAAGTAGATTTCCTTCGATGAAGCTGCGGACGAACGCCAAGGTGAATCTCTTCCTCCGGGTCCTCGGCGAACGGGGTGACGGGTACCACGAGATCGAGACGATCCTTCATTCCGTGGGCCTGTCGGACACGCTGGAGATCTCCGCGACGAGATCCGGAGAAGTCGCGGTCGAGATGACCTACGCCGAGGGGCTGCAAGGGGAGATACCGAAGCCGCAGGAGAACTTCGTCCACCTGGCGGCGATGGCGTTGCTCGAGGCGGGGGCCAAGAACAGCGGCGTCATGATCCGCCTCGTCAAGCGGATCCCGGCGGGGGCCGGACTCGGAGGGGGAAGCGGCAACGCCGCCGGCGCGCTGGTCGCCCTTGCGCAACATTGGGGACTCGACATCGAGGCGCAGGAGCTTCTCCGACGAGCCGCACTGATCGGGAGCGACGTTCCGTACTGCATCGAGGGAGGAACCGCGCTCGCATCGGGGCGCGGTGAGAAGCTGACAAGACTGGCCGCGCCTCTTTCGATGCACGTCGTACTGGGGATGGCGGATCGGCCGCTCCCGACCCGTGATGTGTACGGCGCGCTCTCGGATAATCGTTCCGACAAGACGGGGAAGAGCGCGCCGATGGCTCTCGCACTGGGGGCGGGGGACGTCGGGGAGGTGGCGGCCCTCTTGCACAACGATCTCGAAGCTCCGGCTTTCGCTCTGCGTCCCGAGCTCCCCGCGCAGAAGGAGAGTTTGCTCGAGGCCGGCGCACTCGGAGCCCTGCTCAGCGGTTCCGGACCGACGCTCTACGGGATCGCACGGGACGAGGCTCACGCCCGCGCGATCGCGGCCGCGGTGGAAGACGATTTCGCGAGTGTCGAGGTCGCCGGATCGCGTCCGGCTTGCGTCGAGATCTTCGCTCCCGAGAACAGGGGGGTCGCGGCGTCCCTCCCGTAACATGGCCGCTGGGTGCCCCGTGGGGTAATTGGCAGCCCGAGGGGTTTTGGTCCCCTAGGTTCAGGTTCGAATCCTGGCGGGGCAGCGGTGCCCGGCGCGCGACGGCCGGGGCGAGCGATCCGGCGACGAGGAGGTAGGTGTGGACAACAAGAGGGTCGCCGGGGTCGTACTCGCCGCGGGGGAGGGGAAGCGTCTCAAGTCCGATCTCCCGAAGGTGCTCCACCTCGCCGCCGGCAAGGCTCTCGTGGTGCATGTCTTCGACGCGCTGGCGGGCGTCGACCTTGCCGCTCGCGTCGCCGTCGTGTCGCGGAGCGGCGATGAGATACGCGAGGTGCTCGGGTCCGAGGGACATGCGAACGTCGAGTACGCGGTCCAGGACCCTCCTCGCGGGACCGGCGATGCCCTGCGCGTCGCACTGCCGCATGCAGGTTCCGGTATCGATGCCGTGCTCGTCACCAACGGCGATTCGCCCCTCCTCCGGACCGAGACGGTCTCGTCGCTGATCCATGCGCATCTGGCGTCATCGGCCGGTGCGACGATGCTTACGGCGACCGCGCCGGGGACGACGGACGGCGGACGCATCGTCCGCGGCCGCGATGGGAACGTCGAGCGGATCGTCGAAACGCGCGATGCCACTCCAGATGAGTTGCTGATCTCCGAGGTGAACGCCGGCATCTACGTGTTCGACGTCGATGGGCTCGCGGGCTTGCTGGATGCGCTCACGCCAGACAACTCGCAGGGCGAGTACTACCTCACGGATGTGATCTCGATGTTGCAGGAGAGAGGACGCGCGATCCAGGCTTTCCCCTGCCCGTGGGAGGAAACGCTCGGCGTCAACGACCGGGTCCATCTGGCCGAGGTCGCCGCGATCCTCCGCCGGCGCACCGCGGAACATTGGATGCATGAGGGAGCGACGATCGTCGATCCGGCGTCGACGTTCATCGACTCCACCGTGACGATCGATCGAGATGCGGTCATCATGCCCTTCACCTTCCTCGAAGGAGCCACGTCCATCGGTGAGGGGGCCGAGGTGGGCCCTCAGACGCGCTTGATCGACACGAAGGTGGCTGCCGGCGCGAGTGTGACCTTCTCCGTCGCCCGGGGCTCGGTCATCGGGCCCGAGTCGAGCGTGGGGCCCTATGCGTCGCTAAGACCCGGGACGACCCTCGAGCGCCGCTCGAAGATCGGCACCTTCGTCGAGACCAAGAACACGACGATCGGCGACGACAGCAAGGCGAACCATCTCTCCTACCTCGGGGACGCGGTCATCGGCCGCGGCGTCAACGTGGGGGCCGGGACCATCACGTGCAACTGGGACGGCAAGGAGAAGCACCAGACGGTCATCGACGATGAGGCTTATATCTCGTCGGACACGATGCTCGTCGCTCCGGTTCGCATCGGGAAGCGCGCGGCGACGGGGGCCGGTTCGGTCGTGCGAGACGACGTCCCGGACGACTCCCTCGCGGTAGGCGTCCCCGCCAGGATCATCCCGGGTCGCGGGGATCGGATGGGCAAACACCCAGAGGGCGAGCAGGGGGGCTAGTAATGTGGTCCTGCATGAGTGATCGCACGAGCGGGAGATAGAGGGTGCAGCTTCCCACGCAGAAACGCCTGATGATCTTCTCTGGGAAGGCACACCCCGCGCTCGCGGAGGAGGTCGCCACACATCTCGGGATGAAGCTCGGCCGAGTTGAGATCGGTCAGTTCGCCGATTCCTCGGACTACGTCCGCTTCTCCGACTCGGTGCGGGGCTGCGATGCGTTCGTCATCCAGAGCATCTGCGACCCGGTGGACCACCACGTCATGCAGCAATTGATCATGATCGATGCGCTGAAGCGGGCGTCCGCGAAACGGATCACTGCGGTGGCGCCCTTCTATCCCTACGCTCGACAGGACCGCAAGGCTCGCTCTCGCGAACCGATCACGGCGAAGCTGCTCGCAGACTTCTACGAGGCGGCGGGAGCCGATCGGGTCCTCTCCGTCGACCTTCACTCGGGACAGATCCAGGGATTCTTCGATGTCCCGTTCGATCATCTGACGGCTCTGCCGCTCCTGGGCGACCATCTCGCCAAGAAGCTCGAGGACGACTACGTGATCGTGTCGCCGGACGCCGGTGGTGTGCGGCTGGCCGACAAGTACGTCGGGCACCTCAGCGAGTTCCACAATCTGCACGGCCAGGTCGCGTTCCTCCACAAACGGCGCAGCAAGGATCAGCGGAACGTCAGCGAGACACTCGCCGTCGTGGGCGAGATCGTGGGGAAGACCTGCGTCATCGTGGACGACATGATCGATACCGCCGGGACCCTCGTCAACGGAGCCGAGTCTCTGATCGCGGCCGGCGCGAAGGAGGTTTACGCCGCGGCGAGCCACGCGCTTTTGTCCGGCCCCGCGGTCGATCGCATCAAGAACGCGCCGATAAAAGAGTTAACCGTTACGAACACGCTCCCGCTTTCAAGCGATAAGGAGCTCGACAAGCTGACGGTGTTATCGATCGCGCCGACGATCGCCCACACGATCAAGGCGGTGTTCGAAGAGGAATCCGTTTCAGAGTTGTTCCACGGAGAGAACCAGCCCTAGGCCTCTAACCGGCGGCCCGGTCCAGATCCTTGTTCGACTCCGGCGCGTCGGGATCGACGACCTCTTCCTCCACGGTGGTGAGGAGAGGTGACGAGCAGACTGGACATTCCAGACGCTCGCCGTCCGTGACGTAAGTCACGCGTTGACATTCGGTACAGAACATCTCTGTGGTTGCCACCGTCTCTCCTCCGAGACCGCTCCCCCGAGGTCTAGGAGACACCGCCATGTTCCGCATCGTCACTCCGGGTCCCTCGCTTGCCCTGATGCGGCCACAGGACTATATACGTCGGGATGCGCTTGGGTGAGGGCGCGCCGGCGCGCGTCTCCAGGGCCGAGGAACGTCGCCGGGCCGTCCGTCGTGGCCGGTTGAGGGAAACGTCGTGAGCAGGGATAATGGCGCCTCCCGGCCGACTGAACCTCGCCGGGAAGCCCCCCTCCACACGGAGCGGGCGTGGCGCGTCGCAGACGATGATGGAGGAGCAAGGTGGCTGAGGTCAGACTCAAGGCGGAGAAGCGGTCGGAGACGGGGAAGGGTCCGGCGCGCCGTAGCCGGGGGGCTGGGAAGGTTCCGGGCATCGTTTACGGACACGGCATGGAGCCCATAGCGATCGAGGTAGATCGGCGGGAGTACGTGACCGCGCTGCACACCGACGCCGGGATGAACGTTCTGCTCGACCTCGAGATCGACGGGGATACGACGCTTGCCCTCACCAAGGAGTTGCAGCGTGACCCGGTTCGCGGAACGCTCCTTCACGCCGACTTCGTGAAGATCGACAGGACCCAGGAGGTCGAGGTCGAGGTTCCGGTACACCTGGTCGGAACGGCCGTGGGGGCCGAGGCAGGCGGCGTGCTCGAGCATCCTCTCTCGTCCGTCCAGGTTCGTTGTCGCGCCATCGAGGTGCCTCAGTTCGTCGAGGCCGACGTGTCGCGACTCGAGATCGGTGACGCGTTGCGGATCACAGACCTCGTCGAGGGCCGCCAGTACACGATCCTCAACGATCCTGAGACCGTGGTCGCGTCGGTCTCCGCTCCCGTGTCGGAGGCCGAGCTCGAGGCCATGGAGGCCGAGGCCGGAGCCCTCCCGGAGGAGGCCGAGGAGGCCGCCGAGGTTCCCGAAGAGGAGGCTGCCGAGGGGGCCGCTCCGGAAGGGGAGGCTCCGCCCGAGGAAGGCGAGGGCGAAGAGTCCTAACGCCGATCAAGCATGGGTTTCTTCCGCAAGGCCGCGGGCGATGCCGACCGATGGGTCGTCGTCGGGCTCGGCAACCCAGGTGAACGCTACGCGGGCACTCGTCACAACGCCGGCGCGATGGTGGTCGCGCGTTTGGCCGAGCAACTCGGCGCCAAGCTCAAGGCTCATAAGTCCGGCGCGCTCGTCGCCGAAGGCATCCTTGCGGGCGAGAAGGTCGAGCTTGCACGTCCGACTTGTTTCATGAAAGTTTAGGGTCGAAACGTGAGGGCC